>NZ_BAAHXI010000013.1:0-66248 GCF_054656955.1 Deferrisoma palaeochoriense | reverse complement strand
CCCCCCTCACCCCGGCCCTCTCCCCCCCGGGGGGGGAGAGGGGGCTAGGCGCGGGCCTTCGGCCCGGATCGCGCCTTGGAAGGCGCTCCCACTGTCAGGAGCCAGACGTCAGACGACAGATGCCAGGGAAAACCTGTCCACTGTCCACCTTGCTCTGGTCCCTGGCACGGGCGCCACTGCCACAACCGCACCCGTGCTTTTTACCCTAACGGCCCGGGGGCGCGAAACCTTACGGGGCGGGGGTGGTGCCGAGCCCGGGCGGGCAGGCCTCGAACCGCTCCCGGGCGGCGAGGACCGCGGGCTCGGGGGAGCGGGGGTGGATCTCCAGGACCCGGGGCCGGTCGGCGCGAAAGTGGGGGGCCAGGGGCGCGAAGTCGAGTTCGCCCTCCCCCGGGGCCCGGTGGTCGTCGAGGCCCACGGCGTCGTGGAGGTGGAAACCGGCCACCCGGTCCGCGAACCGTTCCAGGAGTTCCTCGGGGCCCTCCTGGAACCCGAGGCAGGTCTGGGCCGCGGCGTGGCCGGTGTCGTGCCAGTAGCCCAGGGGGGCGCCGTCGAGTTCCCGGAAGAAGAGCGCGAGTTCGTCGGCCGAGGGGATCTCGGCCGGGTGGTAGCGGTTCTCGAGGCCCAACACGACGCCGCGGCGTAGGGCCTCGGCCGCGAGCCGGTCGAGGCTCGAAAGGGCCGCGTCCCGAAACCGCGGGGCCCACCGCTCCCGGGCCTCGGCCACGGCCCGGCGCAGGTCTTCGTAGCCGGGGCCGTCGCGGCCGGCCTCGCGGAACCGCCGCTCCAGGTCGAGGGGGTCGGGCTCGCCCGGCCACTCCACCGCGCCCACGTGCACCACGACCACAGGCGCCCCCAGATCCTCGGCCCAGGCCAGGCTCTCGGCCACGAGCCGCACGGCGGCGCGGCGCTCGTCGGGGTCGGGGGAGGTGAGCTTGGGGCCCTCCAGGTGGGCCCGGCGGGGGTCGGCCCAGGGGTCCCGGGGAAAGGGGGCGTGGACGGAGGCCACCGCGATGCCGGCCGCGGCGAGCACCGGCCGCAGCGCGCGCATCTGCTCGGCCGTGACCCGGTAGTCGATCTCCACGGCCCCAAACCCCAGGCGCCGGAGGCCGTCGGCCATGTCGGCGCCCGCGGGCTCGGGCGATCGAAGCGTGAAGTACGCGGTGGACAGGGCAACCATGGGAACCTCTCGTTGGCCGGCGGCTGGGCGGTTTGGCGGCTCGGCGGCCGGCCCATCCGGCCGGAACCGTAACTGGTGAAAAGAATCCGAATGGAGCGGGTTTCGGGCCTGGGGCCCGTGGCCCCCTCACCCCGGCCCTCTCCCCCTGGGGGGAGAGGGAGACAGACGGCACGGCCATCCTGCCGGCACGAAGCGGTTCCCGCTCCCCTCGTGGGAGGGGAAAAGGGTGCCAGGGGCGGGCCTTCGGCCCGAGTCGCGGCGTAGACGCCGCTCCCACGGTCGGGGGCCAGAAGTCGGAGGACAGAGGACAGGAAAAGCCCTGTCTTCTGTCCTCCGTTCACCTATCCCTGACACAGGCGCGCCCAGCCGCCTAGCCGCCTGGCCGTCCCTCCCCTCCGGGGAGTTTTCCGGTGAGCCGGTACACGTGGGCCAGGATCTCGGCCACGGCTTGGAAGAGATCCACCGGGATCCGATCGCCGGGCTCGGTTTGGCGGTAGAGGGCCCGGGCGACGGGCGGGTCCTCCACCACGGGCACCCCGTGCTCCCGGGCCACCTCGAGGATCTTCTCGGCCACCTTGTCGGCACCCTTGGCCGTGACCTCGGGTGCGTCCATCTCGCCCGGGACGTACCGCAGGGCCACGGCGAAGTGAGTAGGGTTCGTGATGACCACGTCGGACCGGGGCACCTCGGCCATCATGCGGCGCCGGGCCATCTCCCGCTGGAGGCTCCGGATGCGGCTGCGGATCAGGGGGTCGCCCTCGGTCTCCTTGTACTCGTCCTTGATCTCCTGCTTGGTCATCCGGATCTTCTTCTCGAACTCCCACCGCTGGAACGCGTAGTCCAGGATCGCGATGGCCACGTACACGAGGAGCACGTTCTTGAGGATGGGGAAGGCCACCCGGAGGAGCAGGAACTCGAGGAGCGTGTTGGGCGGCAGGCCCGCGAGCGACGGGAACTCCCAGAGGTGGCCCTTGAGGGCCAGGTAGGCGGCCCACCCCACGGCCACCACCTTGAGGAGGTTTTTCCCCAGGTCCACGACCTTGGACCACTGGAACAGGTTCTTGAACCCGGTGAAGGGGTTCAGGCGGTCGGGGTTGGGGGTAATGGCCTTGAAGGAGACGAGGAACCCCACCTGGGCCACGTTGCCGGCGATGCCCCCCACCAGGGCCGCGAGGAACACCGGGGCGAGACCGCTCAGGAGGGCCCGGAACACCCGCAGGGCCAGCGTGACGGCGGTGTCCCGGGTAAGCTCGAGCCCGGCCCCAAGCCGGATCACGTCGGCCGTGAGCCCGGCCATCTCCCGGTAGAGGTGCCCCGCCCCCACCCACACCCCGAGCACCCCGGCCCCCAGCACGAAGGCCGTGAGCACCTCGGGGCTCCGGGCGACCTGCCCCTCCTCCCGGGCCTCCCGCCGGCGTTTCGGGGTTGCGGCTTCGGTTCGTTCCTGATCGTCGGCCACCACGGCTTACCCCCACACCCGGCCCAGGGCTTCGAGGGCCCGGAATGCGTCCTGGAGCGCCCGGAGGAACGCCCGGCCCCAGGGCCCCAGCGAGAGCCCCAGCACCGTGAACCCCACGAGGATCTGGAGCGGGAACCCCAGGATCAGCATGTTCATCTGGGGCACGGCCCGGGCGAACACCCCCAGGATCACGTGGGAGGCGAAGATCGCCGCCACCACGGGCGCCGCGAGCGCGAGCCCGAGCCGAAACACCTCGCCGGTGAGGGTCACGAGGGCCTGGGCCACGGCCGCCGAGGTCCACCAGTCGCCCGGCGGCACGGCCCGGAGGTTCGCGGCGAAGGCCTCGATGAGCATGCCGTCGCCCCCCACCGAGAGGAAAAGGAGCAGCGCCAGGATGAACTCGAGCTGGCTCACCACCGAGATCTGGGTCTCGAACTGGGGATCCATGATGCTCACGATCCCGAGCCCCATCTGAAACCCCACGAGCTGGCCCCCGAACTGGACGGCCGCGAACACGAGCCGGGCCACGAACCCGGCCAGGATCCCCACCACCACCTCCCGCCCGGCGAGCGCCGCGACGCCCAGCGTCGTGGCCGGCACCTCCACGGCCGGGGCGAGCCCGAGGCCGGTGAGCCCGACGCTCAGGCCCAGGGCCGCGGCGGCCTTGACCTGCACCGGCACGAACGGGCTCGAGAACACCGGCGCGAAGGAAAAGAGCGAGGCGGTGCGAAGGAGCACCAGGAGGAACGCGAAGAACTGGGCGTCGGTCAGGCCGAACATGGCTGGGCGGCTGGGCGGCCAGGCGGCCGGGCGGGCGGGGAGGCCGGAAGGCTTCGGGTCATCTCGATTCCGACACCTGTCTTCTGTCCACTGGTTCCCGGGGCCTGTCCTCGGGGTTCCCCCCCTCACCCCGGCCCTCTCCCCCCCGGGGGGAGAGGGAGACGGACGGCGCGGGCTTCCTGCCGGCGCAAAGCGGTTCCCCCGTCCCCTCAGCCCTCTCCCCCCTGAGGGGAGAGGGTGCTAGGGGCGGGCCTTGGAAGGCGCGCCCGTTGTCGGGGGCCAGAATTCGGAGGACAGATGTCAGGAAGAGCCCTGTCTTCTGACTTCTGTCCTCTGTCCTCTGCCCCCCGTCACGGTGCGAACCGGTGGAAGCTCAGGAAGAGCTCGGTGGCGTAGCCCAGCATCAGGTTCATGGCCCAGGGGAGCATGAGCAGGAACACCACCACGATGGCCACGAACTTGGGCACGAAGGTCAGCGTCTGCTCCTGGATCTGGGTCACGGCCTGCAGGAGGCTGATGAGCACGCCCACCACCAGCGAGGTCACGAGGAGCGGGGCTGAGAGTATCAGGGTCAACTCCACCGCCCGCCGGGCCAGGGCCAAGACGTCGTCCGGGGTCATCCGAGAATGCTCCTCGCCAGGCTCCCCACCACCAGGTTCCAGCCGTCCACGAGCACGAAGAAGATGATCTTGAACGGGAGGCTCACCATCATGGGCGGCAGCATGAACATGCCCATGCTCATGAGCACGCTCGCCACCACGAGGTCGATCACCACGAACGGGATGTACAGAAGAAACCCGATCGTGAACGCGGTGCGAAGCTCGCTGATCACGAAGGCGGGCACCAGGGCCGCGAAGGATACCTCCTCGGGGCTCCGGGGCCGGGGGCCCCCGCCGAGCCGCACGAAGAGCGCGATGTCCTTTTCCCGGGTGTGGTCCAGGAGGAACCGCTGCACCGGCGGCCGGGCCCGCTCCAGGGCCTCGGCCTGGGTGATGCGGCCGTCCAGGTAGGGGGCGAGCGCCCCGTCGTACACCTGGTTCCAGGTGGGCGCCATGACGAAGAAGGTGAGAAACAGCGCGAGCCCCACGAGCACCTGGTTCGGGGGCATGGCCTGGGTGCCCAGGGCGTTCCGGAGGAACGAGAGCACCACGATGATGCGGGTGAACGAGGTGAGCAGGATCAGGATGGCCGGTGCCAGGGTCAGCACCGTCAGCAGAAAGACGATCTGGAGGGTGAGGCTCACGTCCTGGGGGCCGGCGGCCCGGTCGAGCCCGAACCGGAAGGCCGGCAGGGCGAACTCCTGGGCCTGGGCCGCGCCGGCCCACCCGAGCGCCAGCAGGGCCGCGGCCGCGCCTCTCACGTGGGCTCCCCCGGTCGGGGCCGGCGCCGCAGCGCCGCGAGCCGCTCCTCGGGCGAGGGCTCGGGGGCGGGCTCATCGGCCGGCCCGGGCTCGGGCTCCCCGGACTCCAGGTCCACCCGGCGGCGGAGCTCGGCCTCGAAGGGGCTCTCCAGGAACCCGTAGCGCTCATTGAGGCGCTTTATGGCGTCGGGGTCCCGGATCTCGGCGATGGGCCGGATGCCCTCGGGCCCCTGGGCCAGGAGCCACACGAGCCCCCCGGTTTCCACCAGGAGGAGCCCCTGCCGGGGGCCCAGGGGCCGGGTGGCCAGGACCCGGATGGGGCCGGTGCCCCGCCCCAGGCCGGACCGGCGGCCCAGGACCATCCGGGCCACCCAGACCCCGCCGCCGATCAGGGCGAGCACCAGGAAGAACCCCGAAAGGATCCGAAGCCACGCCCCGCCTGCCGCCGGGGGCGCCTCCTCGGGCCGGTCCAGGTACTCGGCGAGGTACCGGCCGGCCTGCCGCGGGGCCTCGGGCTCCGCCGCCGGGGGCGCCGCCGGCTCCTCCCGCACGGCCGGCTCCTCCGGCACGGCCTGCGGTGCCGGGGCCGCCGGTTCCGTCGCCGGCTCGGCCGGCGTCTCCGGGCTCGGGGCCCGCTCGGCCGCCGGGGCCTCCTGGGGCTCCGGGGCGGCCGGGGGCAGGGGTTTGAGGCTCCGGGTCACGACCCACCCGGTGCGGCCGTCGAACCGGATCCGGGTCCAGCCCGCCCGCTCGTCCAGGGTCTCGACCCGGGCCCCCTTGTCCAGGCGGGCCACCTTGCGGCCCTTGGGGGCCGACCGGACGTTCACGTACCCGTACTCCCAGTCCACCACGGCCTGGCCGGCCCAGGCGGGCAGGGCCGCGAGGAGGGCCAGGACCACCAACCCGAGCCGCCTCACGGTTCCCCCCCCACCACCTTGGTCAGCCGGGCCCAGAGCCGGTCCTTGATGATGATCACCTCGGCCCGGGCGAAGATCTCGCCGTCGAGGCTCAGGTCCATAGGTTCCCCCGAAAGCTTCTGGGTCACCACGAGGCTTCCCACCTCGAGCCCCAGGAGGTCCCGCAGGCGCATCCGCGCCCGGCCCACCTCGACGTTGAGCCGAAGGGGCACGTCCTTGAGGATGCCCCAGTCGCGCTGGACCGGGGACGGTTCGGGGGGCCGGTTTTCGTCCGGTTGGGCCATGGGCACCCTACTGCACCACGAACTCGGTGAAATACACCTCCACCACCCGGCCGGTGCCGAGGAAGGAGTTCAGCCGGTGGAGGATCTCGTTGCGGAGCTTTTCCTTGTCGGCCACGGTCACGAGGTCGGCCGAGGTCTTGCTGGACAGCAGGGTCAGGAGCGCGTCGCGCACCTTGGGCCGCAGGGTGTCGAGCTCGGCGCTCACGGCGTCGCCGTCGAGTTCGAGCTGCATGACCACCTTGAGGAACCGGGGCCGGCCCGGGTCCGCCAGGTTCACGAGGAACGGATCCAGGGGATAGATGGGGCCCAGGGTGACCTTGGGCTGGGGGGGCGGCGGAGCCTGTTCGGCCTCCTCCGGGGGAGGCGCCGCAAAAAACATCTTGTACGCGAAAAACCCCCCTCCCGCGAGAACCAGGAGGAGCACCACGCCGCCCACGATCAGGATGAGCTTTTTCTTGTTCATGGCGCCTTCCTTTACCACGGCCGCACAAATCCAGACAAGGCGAGAGGGGGCGAGCCCGCCCGGGCCCGCCCCCTCTCCTCATCGCCCCGAGTCCGAAAAATCTTTACCGCTTGAGGGCCAAGAGGTCCTGGAGCATCTCGTCGCTCGTGGTGATGATGCGGGAGTTGGCCTGGAAGCCCCGTTGGGTCACGATCATGTCGGTGAACTCCCGGGTGAGGTCCACGTTGGACATCTCGAGGAACCCCGAGGCCAGAGTCCCCGCTCCCTCGGAACCTGGGACCACCGGGGGAAAGCCCGACCCCGATGTGGGCGACTCGGCGAAGAGCCCATCGCCCACAGCCAGCAGTCCTTGGGGGTTCGGAACGAGCCCCAGGGCCACCCGGGCGATCTCTTCGGTGGTACCGTTCTCGAAAATGCCCACAATGGTCCCATCGCGGCTCACGGTAATATTCTCCAACATGGCCCCCCCTGCGGCCGTTGTCGTGATTGTGAAATAGTCGCCCTCGTTCGGCCCCGCCCCACCAGCCAGGAACCGTGGGGTTGCCGTAGGTTCGGCCGTACCGCCGCCCCCACCCGCCGCCGTAACCATGGCGGACGCTTCGGGGTGGGCAGCGATGGCAGCTGCAACATCGGCCTCCGTGCTCGTGACCCGCCCGAGGTTGTCTGTACCGAGACTGACTGTGATCTTATTGCCACTCACGCTCACACCAAGGCTCCGATTCGGGCCCTCTTTCACCAACTCCACCTGAATGTCATTACCCCCCGCCCCGTACTCAACGGCGGTGATCACTATTGCATCCCCATCACCATTAGTATCCAGTGATAGACTTGCCTGCGCCGGAGTCCCGCCGTTTACGACAAACGTACCGAGATTCGGATCGCTGAAAGTCTCTCCGACCAACACTTTCGTAGGTAATTCACCCGTACGAGCACCGGTGATGGTAAATTCACCTATCGAGGCGTCCGTGCACTCGATCCTCCATTCGTCGGTCACGGTTGTCGGAAACGTGGTCACCGGACCAATGGAGGCGTCCCCTCGGTTCGGTCCACTCACGGCCGGGGTTGCGCTTGCAACGACGTTTGTGATCATTCCGTCTCCACGGCGATCTAGATTAATAAACTTCAACTCATCTCTAGCCGGATCTACTAGACCGTCGTTATCCGTATCCACCCATCCAAGAACACGATGTCCAGCGTTGGTAACTAAATTAAAGTTATCATCCACCTGGAAGGCCCCGGAACGCGTGTAAAAATAGTCCTCTCCCTGTCCGACCACAAAGAATCCCTGCCCCTCAATCGCCAAATCCAGATTATTTCCAGTCGATTGCAGGGCCCCCTGCCCCATGTTCCTGTCTATTGCCGTCAGCGTCATCCCCAAACCCAACTGAATTGGGTTCCGTCCACCGGAACCTTGCGATCCTTTGCGAGCGGCCTGCACTACATGGCTCAACGTATCCGAAAAAATAGCTCGACTGCTCTTAAATCCCGGCGTGTTTACGTTGGCTATATTATTCCCGATCACGTCCATAGCCTGTTGGTGGTTCCGCAGAGCTGATACTCCAGAATAGAAGGATCGAAACATGGCTACACCTCCTGTTCCGCAGAGAGATGATTGTCATCTTCCGTCAACGTTTGCGCTTCCATCTCATCGCCTTCACTCCCATACCCAGTCACAACTTGTTCACCAGAAACTAACTCATCAACCACATCCACAACATCGGTCAGAGGCACTGTGTACCCACTGTCCAACCCCAACAAAACTTCTTCTGCGTTCCCAAATGTTACTGATACGACACGACCACTTACTGTACCATCTTGTTCTTCGGTCCGGACTGTAACAACTCGGCCAAGATATCCTGCCACTGTCGCCCGTTGAAGAAGTTCGGTGCTTTTGACCGCGGTCTCAGCTCGTTTGTTCAGATTCACGAGTTGCTCAACAGTTGAAAACTGTGCCGTCTGAGCAAGGAACTCCTCGCCCCCGGTCGGGCTCAATGGATCCTGATACTTCAACTGTGATACAAATAGCTTCAGGAAATCCTGAAAATCAGCAATGGTCACATTCTTACTTCCTTCTACATTCTTCTGCGAATCAGGAATCTGTTGAGCGATTGCTCTTACATCCATGGCGAACCTCCTTCGTCAGATCCGGGTCTCGAACCCCCAGGGCATCCAGGCCGACCGCACCGCCACCTCGTCGTCGAGGGGGTCCGGCGTGGCCCTCCGGCGGCCCCGGGGGCGGGGATCCGGCCGGTCACCGGGACGGCCATCGCCCCGGTCGAACTCCACGGCTACGTGGACCAAGGGAACCTGCCTCGTCTCGGCCGCGGCCCGAAGCGCCGGCAGTTCGTTCAAGAGCAGTTGGTGGGCCTGGGGGGTTTCGACCCGGATGTGGGCCGCGACCCCCCCGGCCTCCCGGGCCACCTCCACGTGAACCCGGCCCAGGTGCGCGGGCTCGAGTTGCACGGTCATGCGGTCGGAGCCGGTGCGGATGGCCACCCGCACGGCCCGGGACACCTGGTCCACGGCCGGGGGTGGCTGAGAGGGTCGGGGGGCCGTGGGCTGGACCGTGTGGGGCTTCATTGGGGCCGCCGCATCGGCTTCTGCAACGACGTGTAACGACTTCGGGTCGGCCCCACCGGCGGTTTGCTCCCGGGAACCCGGCCTCGGTTCCTCCCGGGAGACGGCGGCGAACTCCCCCCCGGTGCCCGACACATCCGGGGGAGAAGCGGCACGGCACTCCGCGGTCCGCATCGCCTCGGCCCCCCCTTTTTCGATCGGTGGAACCCCGTCTTCGACGCACGCGGACGGCCCGCCCCAGGCTTCGCGGAGCCGCCCAGCCATGAACTCGGCCGCGGCGTTGCTCGGGGCGTCCGTCTTCCCCTTTGACTCCGGACGCACCGGGAGGAAATCTTTGAGGTGGGCCCGCGCAGTCTGCTGTGGTTGATCTTCGACAAATGCACGTGCCCCCTGGTTCACACGGTCCGTGCTCGGGGACACCCCGGGAGCTAGTGTGGTCCTGGGGCCGCCGGGGCCGGGTATCATGTCGTACACCCTTGGGGTCCGTTCCCTGGAGGGCTCCGCCCGGTTCGCGGCCTCTGGCCGGGCGCCCGCGACGAGTCCCTCCGGCCCCCCGCCTTCCGGGGTCGCCGGGGAGGCCGAGCCGGGTCCCGGCGCAGGCCCCGCCCCCTCGGCCTTCGCCTCGGCGGCCTTGGGCAGGACGCCGTCCGCGCCGCGCGGAACGGCGCCGCCGGGCCCCTTGCCCCCCTCCCTGGCGGCCGGCGGGGCCCCCCGGGCCCGGCGCAGCCAAAACCCCCAGAGCCGCTCGGCCCTGGGGTCGGCCGGGGCCGGGACCCGGCCATCCGGTTCGGCGTCGGGTTCCGGCTTCGTCAGAGTCGGGAGGTCCACCGCCCGGGGGGAACCGAGGGGCGGCCGCGCCGGCTCCGCGCCGGCCCCCGCGGTCTCGCCCGAGGGCAACCCGGCCTGGTCCGGCACCGGCGCGGGGGTCGGCACCGCCAGGACCAACGCGAGCCCCCCGGGGTCGGGTTGGACCGCCCTCGACCCGGGGTCCTGGGGCGCCGGATCGCCGGAGGCGTCCTCCGGGGCGGGGACGTCCTCCGCCGGCGCGGGCACGGCCTCTGGGGGCAGGGGTTCGGCCCCGGCCTCGGCCGAGAGCCGTTCCGCGAGCACCGCCCAGAGGTCGGGAAACCCTTCGGGGGCGGCGGGCTGCCGGCCGGTCGTACCGGGGTCGGGCAGGGGCACGATGGCCACGGGCACCACGTCCATGGGGCACTCCTTTGCCGCTGGGGCCCTCGCAGGGGGGCCGGGGGACGTCGGTGCGGGGCGATCGCGGGGTGGGGAGGCGGGCTACTTCTTCGCGGGCGACGGGTTGGAGGAGGCTCTCCCTTCCTCCAGGCGGTGGGTCAGCTCCCGGACCCGGTCCTTGTCCATGAGGTCGAAGATCTTTCCCACGGTCCGGCCCGGCAGGCGCTCCAGAATCGCCACCGCCATGTCGTCCTCCAGACCCGACAGGGCCTGGGCGGCCTCCCGGGGCTTCATGGCCCCGTACACCTTGGCGATCTGGTCGAGCCGCTCGTCCTCGGCCTTCTCCCGCCGGGCGATGGCGGCCTCGACCTCCCGCTTGAGGGCCTCGAGCCGGCCGGCCTCCTCGACCAGAGCCTGCCGGGCGGCGTCCACGGCCCTCCGGAGCGCCTCCAGGGATTCCTCCTCCTGCGCGAGCTGCTGGCGGCGCTCCTCGATTCGCCGATCCAGCTCTTGCAAGAGGCGGGCCTTCGCCTGGAGAGTTTGGGGATCTTCTTGTTTTTCCTGGGACTCCTGCCCAAAAACAGGGGTCCCGAGGGCGAGCACGAGCCCGAGCAGGGCGGCCGCGGGGGCCAGAAATCGGACCTCACGGGCCATGGGGTTCCTCCTCCCCGAGGGGCCGGCGGGTCAGGGCCACCTCATCCAGGATCTGGGTCTCCCGGCGGCGCTCGGCCTCCTTCCACCGGGCCTCCTCGCGCTCCCGCAGCTTCTCCAGGGCCTCCCGGGCCTGGTGGGCCTGGAGGAGCGCCTCGTGCTCCCGGCGCACCCGGTCCTCGGCCGCGGCGAGCCCGGCCTCGGCCTCCCGGAGCCGACGCCGCACCCCGGCCACGTGGGAGGCGTGGAGAAACAGGTCGTCGGCGCTCATCTCCCCCTTGCGCTTCAGGGCGTCGAGCGCCTCGTTCGCCCGCAAGAGGGCCGCGCGCTGCCGTTCCACCTCCTCGCGGGCGCGGTCGCGTTCCCGCCGGGCCTCGGCGTGGCGCCGTTCGGCCTCCTCCTCCTCCCGGCGGCGGACCGCCAGAACCTTCTCCAGCCGGAACCGGAACGCCACCCTACGTCACCTCGGGAAACATCTCGACCAACCGCGCCACCGCCTGCTCCAGGGTCCAGGACTCCTCGATGCCCTGGGTCAGGAACGAGAGCATCGCCTCGCGCTTCTCCAGGGCCTCGTCCACGGCCGGGTTCGACCCCGGGCGGTAGGCGCCGATGTTGATGAGGTCCTCGGCCTCCCCGTAGGCCGCCAGCAGGCTTTTCATCCGTGCCGCGGCCCGGCGGTGCTCGGGGGACGCCACCTCCATCATGAGCCGGCTCGCCGAGGTCAGGACGTCGATGGGCGGATAGTGGTTCCGCGCCGCAAGATCGCGGGAGAGCACCACGTGGCCGTCCAGGATCGAGCGCACGGTGTCGGCCACCGGGTCGTTCATGTCGTCGCCCTCCACGAGCACCGTGTAGAGCCCCGTGATGGAGCCCTTCCCCCCCTCCCCCATGCCGGCCCGCTCCATGAGGCGCGGCAGGGCCGCGAACACGCTGGGGGTGTAGCCCTTGGTGGTGGGGGGCTCGCCGATGGCGAGGCCCACCTCCCGCAGGGCCATGGCGAACCGGGTCACGGAGTCCATCAGGAGGAGGACGTCCATGCCCTGGTCGCGGAAGTACTCGGCCACGGTGGTGGCCACCAGGGCGCCCCGGGCCTTCACCAGGGGAGATTTCTCGGAGGTGCTCACCACCACGACCGAGCGCCGGAGGCCCTCCTCCCCCAGGTCGCGCTCGATGAACTCGCGCACCTCCCGGCCCCGCTCGCCGATGAGGGCGATCACGTTCACGTCGGCCGAGGTGTTGCGGGCGATGATGCCCAGGGTGACGCTCTTCCCCACCCCGCTCCCGGCGAAGATGCCCATGCGCTGGCCCTTGCCCAGGGTGAGGAGCCCGTCGATGGCCTTGATGCCGGTGGACAGGGGCTCCTGGATCCGGGCCCGGGCGATGGGGTTGATGTCCTTGCCGTAGAGGGGGTACTTGCGGCGGCACCGGGGCGGGCCCTTGCCGTCGATGGGGTTCCCCGTGCCGTCGATCACGCGGCCCAGGAGCTCCTCGCCCACCTGGCACAGGCTCTGGGTTCGGGTGGCCACCACCCGGCTCCCGGGCTGGATGCCCCGCATCTCCCCGTAGGGCATAAGCAGGATCCGGCCCTCCCGGAACCCGACCACCTCGCAGGGGATGGCCCGGGTGCGCTCGAGTCCCCCCTGCTCGGGGTACACGAGGCAGATGTCCCCCACGGGGGCGGCCGGCCCCGAGGCCTCCACCACCATGCCCACCACCTGGAGCACCTTGCCGTAGGGGCGAAGGAGGTCGGCCTCCCGGACCGCCTCGATCTCGGGGGAAAAATCGAGCCTCATGCGTTCCCCCGGAGCACCCGGACGAGCTCCTCGAGCTGGGTTTCGAGGCGGGCGTCGATCTCGGCCGTGGGGGTCTGGACCCGGCACCCGCCCCGGCCGACCGACGGGTCCTCCACCACGGTGAGCTGGCGGATCCCGTCCACGGTTTCGAGGAACGCGGGCTTCGCGTCCACCACGGCCTGGAGGTCGTCGGGGTGCACCCGGACGGTCACGCTCTCCCGGTCGGCGATGGCCTGGAGCGCCCGCTCGGTCACGTACACCACGGCCTCCTCGCACTGCTCGGAAAGGGGCCCGAGGATCTTCCGCACCAGGGCCAGGACGAGCTCCAGCACCTGGGCCCGGCCCTCCTCGTAGAGCCGGGGCTTCCACCCGGCCAGCTCCCGGAGCAGCCCCTCGAGGGCCTCGATCCGCTGGGCCGCCTCCTCCCGGGCCCGCTCCCGGCCCTCCCGGAACCCCTCCTCCCGGGCCGCCTCCCGCAAGGCCTCGGCCTCGGCCCGGGCCCGGGCGAGGAGGGCCTCGGCCTCGGCCCGGGCCGCCTCCCGGGGGTCGGGGCCGGGGGCCTCCCCGCCGGGGGCCTCGGGTTCGGGCCCCGCCGCGGCGGGGGGATCCCGTTCCGGGGGAGCGCTCTCGTCCAACTCCAGAGGCCGGAACGGGCGCACCTTTCCCTTGGGGCCGGCCGGGTCGCCGGAGTCGTCCCACCGGATCGGGCGAAAGGGCGCGGGGGAATCTTTGGCCATGGAACGCTTCTCGTCGGAAAGCTGGAACGCCAGAAGGCTGGAATCTCCGGCAGGCCGCGGGGCGGCCGGCCCGGAGGTACAAGACCCGTTCGCTTCCGGCTACGAGGGGCCGCGGTGTGGACCACGGGACCGGCGACCGTGCCAGGGGCCAGGTGCCAGGTGCCGGAAGACAGAGGACAGAGGACAGGGGGGTCTGACATCTGCCCTCTGAACTCTGATCCCCGATACGGACCCCGCTCCCACAGGTCGGCTTGGACGGTGACGCCGAAACCCCAAAGGTTTTCCGCCGCCCAGCCGCCCAGCCGCCCAGCCGCCTAGCCGCCTAGCCGCCTAGCCGCCTAGCCGCCTAGCCGCCCAGCCGCCCTAAATGTACTCGTCCTCGTCGCCGCCGGCGAGCACCACCAGCCCCTCCTCCTCGAGCTGGCGCACGATCTCGGTCACCGACGACTGGGCCTCGGTCACCTCGCTCACCCGCACCGGCCCCAGGAAGCTCATCTCCTCCTTGAGGGTCTCGACGGCCCGGGAGCTCATGTTCCGGAAGAACTTCTCCTGGAGCTCGGGGTTCGCGCCCTTCAGGGCCACCACCAGCACGTTCTTGTCCACGCGCTTGAGGATCTCCTGGATCGCCTTGTCGGGCAGGTACTGGATGTCGTCGAACACGAACATGAGCTGCCGGATGTGGGCGGCGAGCTCCGGGTTCTCCTGCTCCATCCTGTCGAGGATGTTCTTGGACTCGTTGCGGCCCATCCGGTTCAGGATCTCGGCCACGGTCTTCACGCCCTGGACCTCGATGGACGAGCCCGCCATGGAGGTGATCTTCTTGTCCAGGATCTCCGAGACCTTCTTCACCACCTCGGGGCTGATCTCCTCCAAGCTCGCCATGCGGCGGGCCACCTCCACCTGGAGCTCGCTCGGCAGGCTCGCGATGGCGTGGGCCGCCTTGGCCGCGTCGAGGTGCGACAGGATGAACGCGATGGTCTGGGGGTGCTCCTTCTGGATGATCTTGCTCAGGAGCCGCGGGTCGGCCTTGCGCAGGTTCTGGAACCCGGGGCCCTGGTCCAGGTACTTCACCAGCCGGTCCAGGATCTCCCGGCACCGCTCGGGCGGCAGGCTCTTGCGCAGGATCTTCTTCGCGTACTCCACGCCCCCCTGGAGCACGTAGGAGCGCGCCAAAGCCAGGGTGTGGAACTCCCCCAGGACCGCCTCGGCCTCCTCCGGGGTGGCCTTCTCCAGCACGGCGATCTCCCGGGTCAGTTCCTGGATCTCGTCGTCCCGGAGGTGGGGGAACACGGCCTCGGTGGCCTCCTCGCCCAGCGCGAGGAACAGGATGGCCGCCTTCCGGAGGCCGGGCAGGGCTTGGGCCGTGGATTCCGGCGCAGCGTCAGGCACCGCTTACTCCTCCGTCAGCCAGCTTCGCACCAACTGGGCCGCCACCTCGGGCTCCTTTCGCATCATGTCCAGGAGCCGCTGCTTGATCAACTCGCGCCGCACGGTCTCGGTGGGCGCCTTCTCCTCGATCTCCACCTCCTCCTCGGGCACCTCCCCCTCGAGCCGCCGCTCCATCTCGGCCACGGTGACCGGCTCGGTGATCTCGGGCACCTCTGCCGGACGGGTGAGCCAGCGCACCAGGGGCTTGAGCACCCCGAACACCAGGAGCACCCCGAGCACCAGCACGAGGCCGTACCGCACGAAGGGCAGCACGGCCGGCGAGGTCCACCACGGCCCGGCCTCCGCCACCCCGACCTCGGCCGGCTGGAACGGGATGCTCGTGACCTCCACGGCGTCGCCCCGGGCGGGGTCGGCGCCCACGGCCTTCTCCACCAGGGCCTTCAGCCGGGCCAGGTCCTCGGCGGGCCGCGGCACGAACTCCCGGCCGTTCTCCCCCTCCTGGTAGGTGCCGTCCACGGCCACGGCCACCGAGATCTTCCGGAGGGTGCCCGGCCCCTTCTCGACCCGGGTCACCTTCTTCGAGACCTCGTAGTTCACGGTCTCGGTCTCCCGGCTCGAGCTCGAGCCGGCCGCCCCGGCCTGGGCCGGCTGGCCCTGCCCCACGTTGGAGGCCACCCCGGGCACCCCGGCCGGCCCGGGCGGGCCCGTGGATGACTCGGTGACCCGCTCCTCGCTCCGCACGGCCACCGCCTCCGGGTCGAAGGTCTCGGCGGTCTCCTCCACCTTGGAGAAATCGAACTCGGCCGCCACCTGGACCACGGCGGCCCCCTGGCCCACCACCCGCTCCAGGAGGTCCCGGACCCGGCGCTCCAGGTCCTTCTCGAAGGCCCGCTTGTACTCGAGCTGGCTCGCAGCCAGGAGGCCCGGCTCCTCCCCGCTCTCCCGGTAGAGCACGTTCCCCTTCGTGTCCACCACGGTGACCCGGTCGGGCGGCAGCCCCTCCACGCTCGAGGCCACGAGGTACACCACCCCGCGCACCTGCTTCGCCGTGAGCTGCCGGCCGGGCACGAGATCGAGAACCACCGAGGCCGAAGCCGGCTCCTGCTCGGTCTCGAAGAGCTTCTTCTCGGGGAGCACCAGGTGCACCCGGGCCCCCCGCACCCCGTCCATGTGGCGGATGGTCCGGGTGAGCTCCCCCTCCAGCGCCCGGGCGTAGTTCACCCGCTGGGCGAAGTCGGTCATGCCGAAGCTCGTGCGGTCGAAGATCTCGAACCCGACGGTGCCGCCCTGGGGGATGCCCTCGCCAGCCAACTGGAGGCGGACCTCGTAGACCCGGTCGGAGGGCACGAGCACCGTGGTGCCGCCCGACTCCAGGCGGTACGGCACCCCCTCGGCCTTGAGCTTTTCCACGACCTGGTAGGCGTCTTCCGGGGAGAGCCGGCTGAACAGAAGGGAGTACTCGGGGGCGCCGGCCCACAGGGCCAGCGTCACCAGAAGGGCGGTGATGAGGGCGGTCACCCCGATCAGGGTGATCCGCTGGGCAGTGGTAAGCCTGGCCCACAGTTCTCGGGCCTGGGCCAGGCCGGCATCCCAGATGGCCATCGACTAGATTCTCATCCCGGGCCAGAGTCCTTTGGGCTGGGCCGCGTGCGAACGGCCTTAGTTTCCTTGTTTCGGGCCGAAATTTCCAGTACGGGTTTTGCCAACGGCGCAGCGCCCCCGGGCTACACCTGCATCCGCATGATCTCCTGGTAGGCGTCCAGGATCTTCTGGCGGACCTCCATCATCAGCTTGAAGGCCACGTCAGCCTTCTCCACGGCCACCATCGCCTCCTGGACGTCCCCCTCCCCCTGGGCGGCGCGGGTCACCGCCTCGTCCGCCTCCTTCTGGAGGGCGTCCACCTTCTGGAGGCTCTCCGTCAGGAACTCCCCGAACCCCTTTTCCGCCTTGGCCTGGGCCGTCCCCTTGGCTCCCGCCGGCTGGGGAACCCCGAGTCCCGCAATCTCCTTCACCATCTGACACTCCTTCGCCCGTCCGTGGGCCTCGCCGGGCCCCCGTTCCCTAGATCTCCAGGGCCCGCAAGAGCATGTTCTTCGTGGCCTCGATCACGGTTACGTTCGCCTCGTACGACCGGGCCGCACTCAGGAGGTTCACCATCTCCACCGGCACCTCCACGTTGGGGTAGGCCACGAACCCCTGGGCGTCGGCGTCGGGGTGGCCCGGTTCGTACCGGAGCTTCGGCGGCGAGGGGTCCACCACCACGTCGGCCACCCGCACCCCGCGCACCGCGCCCGCCAGGGCCTCGTCGAAGGTGCCTGCGACCGGCGCGGCCTCGAACACCACGTCCCGCCGGCGGTACGGCCCCCCCTCGGGGGTGCGCGTGGTCTGTGCGTTGGCGAGGTTGGAGGCCACGGCCTCCATGCGGCTGCGCTGGGCGGCGAGCGCCGAGGCCGACACGTCGAGCAGTCGAAACCATCCGGTCATGGCGTCGTCCTCCCGGAGATCGCCTCCTTGAGTTTCCGGAACCGGGCCCCGAGCACCCGGGTCAGGAACTGGTACTCGATCTGGTTCTGGGCGAGTTTCGCCATCTCCCGGTCGATGTCCACGTCGTTGCCGTCGCGGCGGGGCACCCCGCCGGCCGCCACCACCTCCACCCGGCCGGGGGCCCGCGCGCCCCCGAGGTGCCGGGGATGGGTGCGGGCCATCGGAAGCCCGGCCCGCTCCAGCGCCCGCTCGAACCTAACGTCCAGGGCCCGGTAGCCGGGGGTGTCGGCGTTCGCCACGTTGGCGGCGATCACCGCCTGCCGCCGCTGCCGGTACCGCAACTCGTCGACCAGGGGGCCGACCGCCCCATCCATCGCCTGCAGGAACCCCATGGGAACCCCTCCGGAACCGCCGGTGTGCACCTCCGCCCCGGCCTTTGCAAGGCGCGGGCCAACGGTTCCGCCCCCTCGGAGGGCCGGCGCACAGCCGACTCCCGGAGGCCGGCCCCCACCTCCGGGGTCCGAACGATTCCCCCCGGGGGGTCAGTCGGCTCCCCCGTCCTCCTCGTCCCCTTCGCCCCCGACCCCGTACGCCTTGAGCTTGGCCCGCAGGGTCTTCACGTTGATCCCGAGGGCCCGGGCCGTGGCCTTCTTGTTGCGGCCGTGTTGCTCGAAGGCGGCCAGGATGATCCGGCGCTCCATCTCCTCGAGGGTGCCATCCACCCGGAGCTCCCCCTCCTGCCGCACCGCGCCCTTGCCGAGCAGCAGGTGCTCGGGCCGGATCGGCCCGCCCCGGGAGATCACGGCCGCCCGCTCCACGGTGTTCTGGAGTTCGCGCACGTTGCCGGGCCAGTCGTGGGAGGCGAGCGCCCGTTCGGCCTCGGCCGTGAGCTCGGCCTCGGCCAGCCCGTAGGCCCGGCGGGCCCGTTCCAGGAAGTGGCGGGCCAGGGGCACGATGTCCCGCGGGCGGCGCCGCAGCGGCGGCACCTCGATGGGGATGACCTGGAGCCGGTAGAAGAGGTCCTCCCGGAACCGGCCCCGCCGCACCTCCTCGGGCAGGTCGCGGTTCGTGGTGGCCACCACCCGCAGTTCCAGGGGGATCGGTTTGCGCCCCCCCACCCGCTCCACCTCCCGCTCCTGGAGCACCCGGAGGAGCTTGGCCTGGAGGGCGGGCTCCATCTCGCTCACCTCGTCGAGCAGGATCGTGCCGCCCTGGGCCTGCTCGAACCGGCCCGGCCGCGCCTCCGTGGCCCCGGTGAAGGCCCCCTTCTCGTGGCCGAAGAGCTCGCTTTCCATGAGGTTCGCCGGCACCGCCGCGCAGTTCACACCCACGAAGGGGCCGTCGGCCCAGGGGGAGAGCTCGTGGATCCGGCGCGCCACCACCTCCTTGCCGGTGCCGCTCTCGCCCGTGATCAGCACCGTGGCCCGGGTGGCCGCGGCCGCCTCGATCAGGGCCAGCACGGGCTCCATCGCCGGGTCCTCGGCCACGAACGCGGTCTTGGGCCGCCCCCTCGGCCGGGGCGTCGCCCGGGCCAACACCGAGGAGATCTTGGCCAGGAGCACCTCGGGGCCGAAGGGCTTTTGCAGGAAATCCAGCGCCCCGAGCTTCATGCTCTCCACGGCCGCGTCCACCGACCCGTGGGCCGTGATGACCAGGGCCGGGGTGTGGGGGGCCGCCGCGCTCATCCGCTCGAGGAGTTCGATCCCCCCCACCCGGGGCATCCGGAGATCGGTGACGACCAGGTCGAAGGACCGCCGCCGCAGGAGGTCGAGGGCCTCCTGGCCGTCGGCCGCCAGGGTGCAGTCGTACCCCGCCTTGCGCAGGGTCAACTGCAAGGCCAGGCGCATGTCGGGATCGTCGTCCACCACCAGAAGCTGTTTCGCCTCGCTCACGGGAACTCCGGGGGCACCGCTGGGACGTTGGGACGTTCGGATGCTAGGACGCAAGACCTCTCGGAATCCTGAATCTTCGCCTTCGGCCCGGGCCACACCATGGACGAGCCCTGTATGGGACTTCCGCCGAAACGCGAGAAGCCCGGGAAAATCCCCTGTTCCGACACCTGGACGAGCCCCGTTCCGTGGGAGCCGCTTCCGTGGCAGGGGTCAGAGTTCAGAAACGGAGTCCAGGGAAGTCCTGTCTTCTGTCTTCTGTCCTCTGTTCACCGGCCCTTGGCACCGGCTCAGGTCGGGGCATCGGCCGGGAACACCAGGGTGAAGGCGGCTCCGCCCCAGGGGGATCCGTCCACCCCCACCCAGCCGCCGTGGGCCGCCACGATGCGCTGGACGATCGCGAGCCCCAGGCCCACGCCCCGCGCCCGGGTGGTGTAGAAGGGGTCGAAGATCCGCTCCCGCTCCTCCGGGGGCACCCCCGGGCCGTCGTCCTCCACCACCACCCGCACCGCGCCCGGGCCCTCGTCGGGAGCGGGGCCGCAGACGACCCGCACCCTCCCCCCCGCCTCCACCGCCTGGGCGGCGTTGAGGAGCACGTTGAGGAGCGCCTGGCGCACCAGGTCCGGATCGACCCGGGCCGGGGCCGGTTCCACCTGTTCCTCCAGCACCGCGTCCTTGGCCCGGAGCGCCGACCGGGCGTACAGCACCGCCTCGGCCACCACCTCCGCGAGGTCGCAGGCCGCCCGGCGGGGCTCCACCTGCCGGGCGAAGAGGAGGAGATTCCCGGTGATCCGGGAGAGGTTCTGGAGGCCCTTGAGCACCTGGGCCGCCAGGTCCTCGTGGGCCGACCCCCGCAGCTCCTCCACCAGGTGGCTCGCGAAGAGCTCCAGGCTCCCCAGGGGGTTTCGGATCTCGTGGGCGATGCCGGCCGCCATCTGCCCCATGGCCACGAGCCGGCGGTTCCGCTCCTCCTGCTCCTCCAGGCGCCGCAACCGGGTGACGTCCTGGAACACCACGACCCAGCCCCCCCGGTTCTCCGGGCCGCCCCGCAGCGGCGACACCCGAAGCCCCAGGAGCACCCGCTCGCCGTCGGGCCGTACCAGGGTCAGGGTCGGCCGGGCCTTCCCCTGGAGGGCCTCCAGGTCCGCCGCCTCCGGCTCCTCGAACCGGAACACCTCGCCGAAGGGCCGGCCCGCCGTTTCGGGGCCGAACCCGGTGATCTCCTGGGCCGCCCGGTTGATGGTGGCGATGCGGCCCTCGGCGTCCACGGCCACCACCCCGCTCGGCACGCTTTCCAGGAGGTGCTCGAGGTACCGGGCCAGGTGCTCGGTTTCGGCCCGCGACCGGCCGAGCTCCCGGTCCTTGGCCTCGAGCCGGGCCCGGAGCTCCCGCACCTCGTCCTGGAGGCGCGCGTAGGAGCCCTGGAGGCGCTCGGTGGCCTCCTGGAACCGGAGCATGGCCTCCCGGAGCTCCTCCGGCACCGCGGGGCTCACCGCTTTCCCTCCGCCGCCTGGAGCTCCCAGGCCCCGGAAAGAGCGCGCGCAACCGCCGCCACGACCGGGTCGGGCGACTCCCGGAGCGCCTTCCACGCCTCGGGATCCGCCCCGGCCTCACCGGACCGGGCCTGCGCCAAAGCCGCGAGGAGCCGGTCCATCGGCTCGGTGGCCCCCTTCAACTCCGCCGCCGCCTCCCCAAACCGGCCCGCCGCAAACGCGAGCCGCCCCCCCACCACCGGGTCCGGGGCGACGAGGCCCTCCCGCGCCGGCGGCGGGATCTGGCCCCACAGCCGACGGCGGGTTTCCCAGGCGTGGAGCAGGGCGTCGGCATCGGCCTCGACGCGGCCGATCCGGTCGGCCTCCACCCGGACCCGGTACCGGGCGGCCGCGTCCGGCGCCTGGGCCAGCGCCGCCTGAAAAGCCTTCCGCGCCGCCTCGGCGTTCCCCCGGTCGGCCTCGAGCCGGGCCCAGGCCAAAAGCGCCCGCCAGTCGCCCGGCCGGCGTCTCGCCCACCGCTCCACGGCCTCGGGCTCGCCCCGTTTGGCCCGCACCCGCACCTCGGCCGCCTCCAGCTCGGCCGGCGACACGGCCCGAGTCGGAAGAGTCCGCAGCTCGGCATAGAGTTCCAGGGCCCGGTCGTAGGCCCCCAGGGCCTCGGCGGCCCGGGCCGCATCGCGGTAGAGCCCCCCGAGGTCCCGGGTGGGGACCCAGGCGGCCGCCTCCCGGAACCGCTCGAACAGCAGGAGCGCCCCGGCCGGATCCTCCGGAGCCCCCACGGCCGTCTCGAGCCATCCCATAAACCGCTCGTACGCCCGACCGGACTCGGGCGATTCGGGGTAGTCCCGGAAGGCCCGCTCCAAGTACCGGAGCGCCGCGGGCAGATCCCCCTCCCTCCGGGCCAGGGCGGCCAACCCCGTCAGGGCCCGCTGGGCCGTCGGGGCATCCGGTCCGGCCGCCAGGGCCTCGAGCTCCGGCCTTGGGCGGTAGAAGATGCGGTAGGCGGGGTAAGGCTCGGTGAGCTTCACCTCGTCGGCGTGCTCCACCCCGAGGAGCGCGAGCCGCAGCCGGGCCTCCCGGGCGGCCTCGGCCGGGGCCGGCCCGTCGAGGAGCCGGCCGTAGGCCGCAGCGGCCCGGGCCACCTCCCCCCGGTCCTCCCAGAGGGCACCCAGGTCCAGGAGGGCCTGGGCCCCCTCGGGCGTGCCGGATCGGTCGGCGGCCAGGGCTTCCAGGAGCGCCGCCGCCTCTTCCACCCTACCCGCCTTCCGGAAGGCGTCGGCCATGGCCCGGGCCGTCTCGACCCGCACCCGCCAGCCCTCCGGGTCGGCGCGCCGGGCCTCGTCGAACGCGGCCAGGGCCCCGCGCTCCTCCCCGGCCCGCCACAGGCTCTCGGCCCGGAGGTAGAGGGCCGTGGCCCGCCCCTCGGCGCCCGGGTAGTCCCGCAGCCAGGCCTCCCAGAGCTCCGCCGCCCGGCCGTACCGCTCGGTCTCGAGGGCCAGGGCGGCGAGATCGAACCGCAGGGCCGCCCGCCAGGGTTCCCGGCTCGCCGGCAGCGCCGTCTCGTAGGAGGTCTCGGCCGCCTCGGGAAACCCCTGGATCCGCTGAATGTTCCCCAACTGGAACCAGCACCAGGCGGTCTCCTCGGGGGCCAGATCCTCCTTCACCAGCACCCGGAACACCCGTTCGGCCTGCCACAGGGTGTCGCCGCCCGCGAGGTAGAGGGCGTCGGCCCACAGCCCCCGCAGCCGGGCCGGGGCGTCGGCCCGGGCAGCCTCCCGCCCCACCACCTGGGCCACCCGGGCCGGATCGGACGCCAGGGTGCGGCCCGCCTCGGCCCAAAGGGCTTCCTTGCCGGGCACGGGGCCCGCCGACAGGAACGGGCTCCACCCGGGATCCACGGCGGCCAGCACCACGGCCCCGGCCGGCCCCGCCGCGAGCGTCGCCCCGAGAACCAGTATCGCGACGATCCGCCTCATGCGTCCCTCCCGGCCAGCCTTCGCCAGAACCCCCCCGTTCCCCGGGTTTCGGCCTCCCGGCCCAACAGGCGGTCCGCCAGGGCCTGGACGCACCGGGCCGCCGGGCTCCGGGGGAAGGCCGAGACGAACGCCGCCTGGCGCCGGGCGGCCCGGGCCACGTGCTCGTCCCGGATCACATACCCCGCCCACTCCACGGTGCGCCCCAGGAACCGCCGCACCACCTCGTCCAGGCGGCCGAACACCGCCCGGGCGGCGGCCTCGTCGTCCGCGCTGTTCACCACGACGCCGACCCGGGCCTCGGGTTCCCGGGCCCACAGCACCTTGATCAGGCCGTAGGCGTCGGTGAGGGCGGTGGGCTCGGCGTTCGTGACCACCCACACCTCCCGGGCGGCCGCGCACAGGTCCACCACGTTGCGGCCGATGCCGGCCGCGGTGTCGATCAGGAAGAACTCGGCCCCGGCGGCCAGCCGCCCGGCCTCGGCCACCAGCCGCTCCCGTGCCGCCGGGTCGAGGTCGGCGAGTTCCTCCACCCCCGAGGCGCCGGGGATCACCCGCAGTCCCGGCAGCACCTCCACGGGGATCTCCTCGGGCCGCGCCTCGCCCCGGAGCAGATGGCCCAGGTTCCGGGCCGGGTTCAGGTTCAGGAGGATGTCCAGGTTCGCCAGCCCGAAGTCGGCGTCGAGCACCACCACCTGCCGACCGCGGCCCGACAGGGCCACGGCCAGGTTGGCCACAAGGCTCGTCTTTCCGACCCCGCCCTTCCCGCTCGTCACCGCGAGCACCCGGGCCCGGTCGGCCGCCACCGGGCCGGCCGCCTGCCTCGTGCGGGCGAGCTCCCGCAGCCGCTGGGCCTGGTCCCTCACGCCTCCCCCTCCACCCCCCGCACCAGGTACGCGGCCACCCGGTCGGGCCGGGCCTCCTCGATGTCGTCGGGCACGTTCTGGCCGGTGGTCAGGTAGCTCAGGGGGAGCCGCGACACGAGGGGCAACCCCAGGAGCGGGCCGTGGCACTCGGTTTCGTCGAGCTTCGTCAAGAGCAGCCGGCTCGGCCGGACCGCGGCGTAATGCCGCAGGATCCGCTCCAGGTCCCGGCCCCGGGTCGTCACCGAGAGGACGAGATGGACCTCGGCCTCCACCTCGGGCGGCAGGAGTTCCAGGAGCTCGGCCAGGCTCTCCTCGTCGCGGGGGCTTTGGCCGGCCGTGTCCACGAGCACCAGGTCCCGGTCGGCGTAGCCCCGCACCGCCTCCACGAACGACGCCCGGTCCAGGGCCACCCGGATCGGCACCCCCATGATGTTGGCGTAGGTCTTGAGCTGCTCCACCGCCGCGATCCGAAAGGTGTCCACGGTAAGAAGCCCCACCCGCCGGTTCTCCTGGAGGGCGAACCGGGCCGCGAGCTTCGCAACGGTGGTGGTCTTCCCCACCCCGGTGGGGCCCACGAACACGGCGACCCGGGGGCCGTCGGTCCCGGGTTCCAGGGGTCCGGCCACCCGGACCGTGCGGGACACGAGCTGCCGGAACGCCGCCACCTCGCGGCCCGGGGGCACAGCCCCCTCGTCCACCTTCTGCTGGAGGAACCCGAGCACCCGGGCGGCCAGGGACGGGTCCACGTCGATGGCCTCGAGGTGATCGTGGAGGCGGCGCAGGGCCGGGGCGAGCTTGAGCCGCTCGAACCGGCCGGTCTCCTCCAGGAGCCGCTCGACCTTGGCCACCAGGGCCCGCACCTCCGAGGTCACGGCATCGGCCGGGCCGGGCCGGGGCCGGCGGGCCAGGAGGTCGAGCTCCTCCCGCAGGCTGTCGATGTCGGCCTGAAGGGCCAGGATGGCCCCGCCGTCCGGCGCCGGCCCGGGTCGCGGCGGGGGTGTGGGCTCGGCCCGGGCCGGCGACACCGGGGGCCGGGCCCGCTTGGCGAGGTCGTCCAGATCGGCCGCGGCCGTGACCTCCAGGATCGGCCGGCCCAGCATCCCGAACACGCCCTTGCCGGGCTTCACCTGCCGGGTCGAGAGGATCACGGCGTCGGGCCCGAGCTCCTCCTTGATCTTCCGGAGGGCCTCGGCCATGTCCACGGCCTGGAACTTCTTAACCCTCAAGGCTCACCACCCGCACGGTGCGGATCGGGCCCTCCACCTCGTTGTGGCTCAGCACCACGAGGCTCGGGAGGATCCGTTCCGTGAGCTTTCGCAGGGGCAACCGCAGGGCCGGGCTCGTGAGCACCACGGGCACCAGGTTCTCCATCGTGGCGGCCTCGGCGGCCCGGCCAAGGGCCGTCAGCACCCGCTGGGCGAGGGCCGGCTCGAGCGACAGGAACGACCCGTGCTCGGTGCGCTGCACGGCCGCCAGCAGCGTCTCCTCCAGCCGGTGGTCCAGCGCGATCACCGGGAGCTTTCCGTCGTCGTCCTGGTACTGCTTGGTGATCGCCCGCCGCAGGGCCGCCCGCACGTACTCCGTGAGGGTTTCGGGGTTCTTCGTGACCGGCGCGTAGTCGGCCAGGGTCTCGAGGATCGTGCGCAGATCCCGAATGCTCACCCGCTCCCGCAGCAGGTTCTGGAGCACCTTTTGCACCACCCCCAGGGGCAGGAGCCCCGGCACGAGCTCCTCCACCAGGGCCGGCGCCTGCTCCTTGACTACGTTCAGCAGGTTCTGGGTCTCCTGCCGACCCAGGAGTTCGTGGGCGTTTTGCTTGATGATCTCGGTGAGATGGGTCGCGATCACGGTGGAGTGGTCCACCACCGTGTACCCCTTGATCTGGGCCTCCTCCCGCCGCTCCTCCGGGATCCACAGGGCGTCGAGGCCGAAGGCGGGTTCCTTGGTGGGGATCCCCTCGAGGCCCTCCTCCCCGATGCCCGGGTTCATGGCCAGCAGATGGCCCTCCTTCAGCTCGGCCCGGGCCACCTCGATGCCCTTGACCAGGATCATGTACTCCCCGGGCCGGAGCTGGAGGTTGTCGCGGATGCGCACCGGCGGCACCACCACCCCCATCTCCAGGGCGATCTGCCGGCGGATCGACCGGATCCGCTCCAGGAGGTCGCCGCCCTGCCCGGGGTCCACGAGGTGCAGAAGGCCGTAGCCCACCTCGAGCTCGAGCACGTCCACCTGGAGGAGCGGGGTTACGTCCTCCGGCCCCGGAGGGGGGGCGGGGGCCTTTTGGGCCTCGCGCCGGGCCGCCTCCTCCCGTCGGCGGGCCTCGGCCTCACGCACTTTCTTGAGGCTGTAGGCGGCGCCCCCCATGACTGCGGAGAGCACGGCAAAGGGGAAGAACGGCAACCCCGGAACGGCCCCGAGCACGAGGAGCACCCCGCTCGCCACCCCCAGGGCCTCGGGCACCTGGCCGAGCTGCTTCGGCAGCACCTCCCCCAGGTTCGACTGGCTTCCGGCCCGGGTGACCAGGATACCGGCCGCGGTGGAGATGATGAGTGCCGGCATCTGGCTCACCAGGCCGTCGCCCACGGTCATGGTGGTGTAGGTGCGGACGGCCTGGTCGAGGGGGATCCCGAGCTGGAGCACCCCGATCACAAGGCCGCCCAGGATGTTGATGCCGGTGATCACCAGCCCGGCGATGGCATCGCCCCGCACGAACTTGCTCGCACCGTCCATGGCCCCGTAGAAGTCGGCCTCCCGGGCGATCTCTTCGCGCCGGCGCCGGGCCTCGGCCTCGTCGATCAGGCCCGCATTCAGATCGGCGTCGATGGCCATCTGCTTGCCGGGCATGGAATCCAGGGTGAACCGCGCGCTCACCTCGGCGATCCGGGTGGCGCCCTTTGTGATCACCACGAAGTTAATCACCACCAGGATCAGGAAGATCACGATCCCGACGACGAAGTTCCCCCCCACCACGAAGGAGCCGAAGGCCGCGATGATCCGGCCGGCACCCTCGATGCCCTGGCTCCCCTGGGTCAGGATGAGCCGCGTGGACGAGATGTTGAGGGCCAGCCGGAACAGGGTGGTGATGAGAAGCACGCTCGGAAACAGGGAAAAATCGAGCGGCCGCTCCGTGTACATCGCCAGGAGGAAGATGAGGACGGAAAAGCTGATGTTGAGGGCGAGCAGGAGGTCCAGGAGTCCCCGGGGCAGGGGCAGGATCATGAGGAACACGATGCTCATGACGCCCGCCGCCACGAGCACCCCGCTGTGGCGGTTCAGAAAGGCGGGAACCGAAAGGCTAGCTCCTCGATCCATGGGACGCGGGGTGGGCCTCCTGGGGGGTTAGATGACATCCGCGCACGTGCGCCGGAATGTACCACAGCCGCCCCGAGGGGAACACCTTTTCGCCGGGGGGCGGCGACGGGGGTGGCCTCGCGACCCCCGCGCGACGCCGGGGCTTCAGGCCCCGGGCTTGGGAAGGAAACTCACCTCCACCCAGAAGGTGTCGCCCTCCACCTCGAAGGGCACCACGAGGCACGGGCCCTGGCCCTTGTGCTCGATCTCGTGGTTCTTGCCCACCACGATCGTGGGGATCGCGATCCGGAACTGGTAGCCCTCCTTGGTGAGGGCGGCCTTCGCGCCTCCCGCGATCATGTTGGCGATCTCGCCGACGGCGTCCCGCACCCCCTCGTCGAGCCCGTTGGCCTCCTCCCCCACCATGGCGGTGTACACCCGCCGGGCCAGCGCCTCCGAGAACGTCACGGCCACGGAACCCACGGCCTCGCCGGCCAGGCCGATCACCCCGCTGATGTCCCCCGAGGCCGCCCGGTCGGTCTTCACGAACGGCTTTCCGCGCTTCGGGTGGATGCCGGCCATGACCTCCAGGGCGTTCACGGTGGCCGCGATGAAGGGGTTGATGTACTCCACGTTGAACATGGGTCGGCCCCCGGGATTACGCGCCCAGCACCCGTTCGATTTTTTCCTTCAGCGTGTCGGGGGTGAAGGGCTTGACGATGTAGTCCGTGACCCCGGCCTTGATCGCCTCCAGGATCTCCTTCTTGGCCGCCTCGGTGGTGACCATGATGATGGGGATTTCCTTGTACTGGGGGTTCGAGCGGAGGGCCTTCACGAAGGTGAGCCCGTCCATCTCGGGCATGTTCCAGTCGGTCAGCACGAGCCCGACCCCGGCCATCTTGGCCAAGCCGTCCACCCCGTGCTCGGCCTCGACCACGTCGGTGTAGCCGAGGCGGTTCAGGGTGTTCTTGATGATCCGTCGCATGGTGGAGGAGTCGTCGACCGTAAGGATTTTCACCGCAGCGACCTCCTTGCTGGGGGATGAACGCGGAACTGATGCCCCTACGGATCGGACCCGGCCGCCGAAACTTTAGGCCGCCGACTCGCTCCAGGTATCCCGTCCCGCGTCCCGTTTGGCCGGCCGTTGTGCCCGGGGGGCGGAATTCGGTACCCTCCGCCGCCGCTTGGCACCCCTTGGGCGTTTGCGCTTTCGGACCGCCTGCGCGACCCAGCGCTCGGTGGATCCTTCGGCCACGCCCCCGGGTCGAAGGCCTGAAGAAAACGGATGCCGCGGCCTAGGCCCCGTCCCCGTGGGTGGGCCCAAACGGTCCCGCGTGGACCCGAAGGGGGTTCAGCCGCCCTGCACCGCGAGAAAGGAAACAACCGTGAACGCTCCTTACCCGTTGAACGTCCGCTTCCTCCGGCGCCTCCTCATCGCCGCCGACGACCTCGTTCACTTCGCCGTGGCGCTCGTGATGCTCGCCTGCGCGGGCGTGGTGCTCGTGCAGGCCGTGGTGCAGCTCGCCCACCCCGGCGTCACCGCGGTGCTCCATGCGCTCAACGACGTGCTCCTCGTGCTCATCATCATGGAGCTCCTCTGGCCCGTGGTCCGGTTCCTCAAGCGGGAGCCCTTCAGCCTCAACCCCTTCCTGTACGTGGGCATCATCTCGAGCACCCGGCGGATCCTCTTGCTCGAAGCCGAGCATTCCCTCGCTTCCAAGGTGCACGAGGGACAGTGGCAGGCCCTCTGGCCTCCCCTGGTCGAGATCGGGGCCAACGTGGTGGTGATCCTGGTGCTGGCCGTAGCGCTGCGGATCGTCGCGGGCTCGGGGCACCCGGCCGCCCGCACCTGACCGCGCGGGGCCCGGGGTTGGATACCGGGGGCCGTCCCGCCGTATACTCCGCCACTCTACGTTCCCACGCGGAGGCCCCGATGCGCCTGTCGGTCGTGCTGCCGGTGTACAACGAGGAGGAAAACCTCCCGATCCTGGCCCGGGAACTCCGGGACGTGGTCGCGGGGCTCACCCCGGACTGGGAGGTGGAAACCGTGTTCGTGGACGACGGGTCCACCGACCGGAGCCGAGACCGAATGCTAGAGATCCGACGGGACTATCCGGATCTCGGGGTCCGGATCGTGGCCCTCGACCGGAACTGGGGGCTCACGGCCGCCATGGACGCCGGATTCCGGGCGGCCCGGGGAGAGGTGGTGGTGACCCTCGACACCGACCTCCAGAACGACCCGGCCGACATTCCCCGGCTCTTGGGCCACCTCGACCGGGCCGACGTGGTGGTGGGCATCCGGGCCAACCGCCGGGACCCGTTCGTGAAGCGCATGAGCTCCCGCATCGCCAACGCGATCCGCAACCGGGTGACCCACGACGACATCGTGGACACCGGGTGCTCCCTCAAGGTGTACCGCAAGGCCTTCCTCGACCGGCTCAAGCTCTACACGGGGCTCCACCGGTTCCTGCCCACCCTGCTCAAGCTCGAGGGGGCCCGGGTGATCCAGGTTCCGGTAAACCACAGGCCCCGGCGCTACGGCGAGGCCAAATACCACCTTTGGAACCGGCTCGTGGGGCCGCTCCTGGATCTGTTCGCGGTGCGCTGGATGCAGAAGAGGCACCTGGGATACCGCTGGGAGGAGATCCCATGAGGTGGGATCCCTGGCTCATCCTAGGGTTTGCGGCCCAGGCGCTCTTCTCCGGCCGGATGCTGGTGCAGTGGATCGTGACCGAGCGCAAACGGCGCAGCACCGTGCCCAAGGCGTTCTGGTACCTGTCGCTGGCCGGAAGCGTCCTCCTGCTGATCTACGCGATCCACCGCCGGGACCCGGTGTTCATCCTGGGCCAGGCGTTCGGTTCGGTGGTCTACGTTCGCAACCTCATGCTCTGGAAGGGGGATCCGGCGGATGCCCAGGGCGCGTGACCTGGCCGCCGGGGGCCTCGCGGCCGTGGCCCTCTGGGTCGGCCTGGGTTCGTACGGCCTCGTGGAACCCTCCGACGCCCGCTACGCCGAGATCGCCCGGGAGATGTGGGCCTCCGGCGACTGGCTTTTCCCCCGCCTCCTCGGCATCCACCATTTCCACAAACCCCCGCTGGTCTACTGGGTCACGGCCCTGGGCTACGGCGTGGCCGGCCCCACGGAATGGGGGGCCCGGCTCGGCCAGGGGGTGCTGGCCACCCTCCTCGTCCTGGTGCTCTGGCGGTTCGCCCGGCGGCACCTCGCGCCCGGGGCGGCCACCTGGGCCGCCCTGTTCGCGGCCACCACGCCGGCCGTCGTGGGCGCCGAGCGCATGGTCACCACGGATCTTCTCCTTTGCCTGTGCCAGACCGTGGCGCTCACGGCGGCGTACGAGATCTGGAACGGGTCGGCCGGGCGGGGGGAGCGGATCGCCCTCTACCTGGCCCTCGGCGCGGCGTTTCTCACCAAGGGGCCGGTGGGGTGGATCGTGCCCCTGCTTGTGCTCCTCGCGTTCCTCCCGTTCCATCGGCGGGGGGCGACCGAGCAGGCCCGCTGGGGCCTGGCGTGGGGGGTGCCCCTGGCGCTCGCCGTGGCGCTACCCTGGTACGCCTACGCCGTGGGGGCGGTCCCCGGGCTTCTCGACTACTTCCTCGGGGGCCAGATCGCCAGCCGCCTCAAGGAGGGGGGCATGGGGCACCCCCATCCCTGGCACTATTACCTGTACGTGTTCCCGGCCCTGGGGCTCCCCTGGGCGCTCCTCGCCCCCGCGGGCCGCAGGGCTGCGGCCCGGGCGTCGGAACCCCTGGCGTGGTTTCTCGGGGCGTGGGCCCTGGTGCCCCCGATCTTTTTCAGCCTGCCCGCCACGAAACTGCCCCTCTACGTGCTCGCCGCCTACCCCGCAATGGCCCTGCTTGCGGCCCAGGCCCTGGCGGCCGCGGCCGATGAGGTCCGGGCCCTCTTGCGGGCGGTGGGATTCGGGTTCGTGCTGGCAGCCGCGGCGGCCCTCGTGGTCGGGCTCGGGGTCGTGCCGCTCCGTGGCGGGGATCTGGCGGCCATGGACCGGGCGGCCCTGGGAACCGTGTTCCTGCCGATCGCCGCGGTCCTCGCCGCCGCCGGCGCCGGGGCCGCCGCCTGGACCGCGGACCGGGGGTCCCGCCCCGACCTCGCGGCCCTGTGCATCGCGGCCGGTCTGGCTCTCACGGTGGGCTGGGCCTTCAGCCGGGGGGACGCTCTGCCCCTGCGAACCGCGAGACCCACCGCCCGCAAGGCCCTCGAGCACCTGGGCCCGGACGCCGTGCTCGCGGAGTACGGGTCGCTGTCGGCGGGCTTCGCGTTCTACACCGGTCGGATCCCGGTGCTCGGCGGGATCTCCCGGGAGACCCTGTTCGAGGGACCCGAGGTCGAACGACGCGTGCTGAGCCGGGAGGCGTTCCTGGACCTTTGGAAGGGCCCGCGCCGCGTGGTGGCGCTCACCCGGCCCAAGTACCGCAAGGACCTCCCGGGGGGGCGGGACCTCGCCCGGGGCAACGGATACGTGCTGGTGGAGAACCGATGAGGGGTTGGCTCGAAGGGGCGGTCGCCTGGCTCGTGGCCACCGTGGGGGCGATGGGCTACCCCGGGGTGGTGGCCCTCATGTTCCTCGAGAGTTCGTTTTTTCCCTTTCCGAGCGAGGTCGTGATCCCGCCCGCAGGGTACCTGGCGAGCCGCGGCGAGATGCACCTCGGCCTCGTGATCGCCGCGGGCGTCCTGGGGAGCCTGCTGGGGGCCCTGTTCAACTACGGGGTCGCCGTGTGGCTCGGCCGGCCCTTTCTCCTCCGCTGGGGCCGGTACGTGGGGCTCACGCCCCGCGCGCTCGAACGGGTGGAGGACTACTTCCGCCGGCACGGCGAGATCAGCACCTTTGTGGGCCGGCTCGTGCCCGGGGTGCGGCAGTACATCTCGTTTCCGGCGGGGCTCGCCCGCATGCGGCTCGCGCCCTTCTGCCTGTACACGGTGCTGGGCGCCGGCATCTGGGTGGCGATCCTGGCCTGGATCGGGTATTTCGTGGGGAACAACCAGGAGAAGGTCGTGGAGTACGTCCACCGGGCGTTCTGGTACCTGCTGCCGGCCCTCGTGGCCCTGTGCGGGATCTACGTCTGGCGCCACCGCGCCCGCACCCCGAACGGATGACCCGGCCCAACTGCCTGCGGTGCCGACACTTCTACGTGACCTGGGACCCCCGCTTCCCCCGGGGCTGCCGGGCCCTCGGGTTCAAGACCCAGGGGATCCCGGCCGACGAGGTGCGCCGGGCCTCGGGCCGCGACTGTCTCTTCTTCGAGCCCCGGCAGGACAAGGGCAGGTCCGGGTGAGGGTTGGTTCGGCTGGGGGGCCGGGACGGGAGGACGTTCGGACGCTGGGACGGTGGGACGTTAGGACGGTTGGACGGTAGGACGCGAAAACCTTTGATGGCCCCCGCGTTTCCACCCGTCCCTTCCTGTGGGAGCCGACGCCGTACCAGGGGTCAGAATTCAGAGGCCAGGTATCAGAGAAACCCTGTCCGCTGTCGTCGGTCCACCGGACCCTGACACGCCCCCCTCTCCTGATAGCAAGTTGCGTTCATACAGACACCCAGCCCGGGCGCCCGGCAAGGGGCCTGGTGGAGCGCCGGGCGTGGCTCCTACAGTCGCTGCATCCGGCGCTCAGCCAACGACTGGGGCTCTTCCGGCCAATCGGACCGACAAAATACGCCCTGCATTCCTGAGCGGTTCCGTCCATCCGGCTGAGTGCCGGATGCAGCGTAAGCCGGATGCCGCACTCACGCACGGCCGGAACCAGGCCCCTTGCCGGGCCGAATCGGGAGACGGTAGCTCTAATGCAACTTGATATGAAATCCCCGGTTTCCCCCGGATCATCCCCCCTTCACGAGGGACAGGCACGCCCGGAACTCGTCGGTGCCCGCCCGGCCGAGGAGTTCGTACAGGGCCGACTCCCAGCAGGTCACCACTCCCCCCGCCTGTCGGACCCGCTCGAGGGCCACATCGCGGTCGGCGGGATTCCGGGAGGCCACCGCGTCGGCCACCACGTGAACGCCGTAGCCCCGCTCCAGGGCCTGGAGCGCCGTCTGGCCCACGCAGATGTGGGCCTCGATCCCGCACAGGAGAAGGGTTCGGCGACCGGTCGCCTCCAATGCCCCCACGAACGCCTCGGACCCGAAGCAGCCGAAGTGGATCTTTTGGATGGGGCTCCCCGGCGCGAGCACGGCGGCGAGCGGCGGGGCCGTTTCGCCCAGGTTTTCCTGCTCCGTCCACAGAACCGGCAGGCCGACGATCCGCGCGGCCTCCCCGAGCCGTCGGGCCCGGTCGACGACCCGGTCGGCGTCGGGAATGTGGGGCAGAAGGCGGACCTGCAGGTCCACCACAACGAGGAGGGCATCGGTCCGTTCGAGCAGCCATCGGGTCATAACTATTGCTCCAGCGGCAAAATATGTACGGTCCGGGGCATGGGGCCTGCTGGAGCGCCGGGCGTGGCTCCTACAGTGGCCGGATGCCGCACTCGCACCCGGCCGGAACCAGTCCCCCACCCGCGGCCGGCAAAACGTTTACCGGGTTCGTCAGGGCTCCCTCCCCTCCCCCGTCCGGCTACCGCCGGAATACCGTGCGCATCTCCTCCGGGCCCTTGGGTTCCCGGGCCGACACGGCCACCTCCACCCCGGGTCCGTTCCGGCGGGCCCGCAGCTCCTCCACCCAGGTCCTGGCGAGGCACGCGATGGCCCGGGTCATGGGTCGGGGTACGTGGAGGATCAGCCGGTGCCCGCAGTCCCGGCACTCGAGGAAACACCCGAGGATCCATGGATAGGTGACGGCCCGGTCCACGAACTCGTTCACAACGGCCCGCACCCTGGGGTCCAGGTCGCCGAGGCGGTCCAGAAGCACCGGCCCAAAGGGCCGCCGGGCTGCGGCGGAATCCCGCCGTCGGTGAGCGGCCCGCTGGCGGGTCCGGCGCCATCTTAGGGAGGAGTGGGATCGGTCCATGACGTTCAGCCTACCCCAGGCTAGGGATTCGGCAAGCAGGCACGGACCGTTCCGCCGGTCTTCACCCCCGCCAGATCTCCTGGACCCCCTGGATCACGAACTGCACGGCCAGCGACGCGAGCAACAGGCCCATCAGCCGGGTCACCAGCCGGACCCCCGTGGGGCCGAGCCAACGCGACAGGGGCTCGGCCAGCCGGAACGCCAGGAACACCAGGACGGCGTTCGCCACCACCGCGAGCCACACGATTCCCGCCTCGGCCAGGCCGTGGCCCGTGTCGGTCAGTACCAACACGGCCGAGATCGCGCCGGGCCCGGCCAGCATGGGGATCGCCAGCGGGATCAGGGAGACGTCCTCCTTCTCCCGCGCGGCCGACTCCTCCTCCTCGGTGCGCTTCATCCGGTTCCCCCGGGCCTCGAGCATGTCGAAGCCGACCTTCAACAGGATCAACCCGCCGGTCACCCGAAACGCGGCCAGGGTGACGCCGAACAGGCCGAAGATCGCCCGACCCGCCAGGGAAAAGAACACGAGCACCGCCATCATGTACACCGTGGACCGCAGGGCCACCCGCCGGCGGGCCTCGGCCGGCAGGTCGGCCGTGAGCGCCAGGAACACCGGCATGTTGCCGATGGGGTCCAAGATGGCGAACAGCGTGGCAAACGCCTGGAGAAACTCGGGGAACACGCGCGCCTCCCTGGGTCCGGGGAAGACCGGGGGTTCTACCCCGAACCCCGTCCCCCGTGCAAGCCGGTCTGGCCTCGGCCGCCGTTTGCGCGCCGGCTCGAACCTTCGTATTCTCCCACCGCAGAGGCCCCCGTGGGACGGACGGAAGCGGTCCTTCTCCATTCCGACCCTTGCTGCGGGACCCGCGCCCAACGGTTCTAGCGGACGGTTCCGCCGGAATCCGACAGGGCGTTCGCCCGCTCGCCGGGTACCCATGGACCCGCCCCGAAGGAGTCACCCATGGCACTTCCGATCGAAGAAGCTCTGGCGCGTTTCGAGGCGATGTTCCGGGAGGAGGGGGAGCCTCCCGAGGCCCTCGAGACCTTTGCCCGCCTGTACCGGCGCTACCGGCAGGGCGAAACGGGAACGGTGGACTGGGAGCGCATCGAGCCCGCCGGCCCCGAGCAGATGGTGCCCCTGGAGGCGGCGGACACGCCGGAGGCCCGGCGGGAGGGCGAGCGGCGGTGGGGGGAGCTCGTGTGGATCGTTCTGAACGGCGGGCTCGGCACGTCCATGAAGATGGACCGGGCCAAGAGCCTCGTGCCCGTGAAGGGGGACCGGAGCTTCCTCGACCTCCTGGCCGACCACGTGCTCCGGCTCCGCCGCCGCACCGGGGTGGAACTCCCCGTACTCTTCATGAACTCGTTCGCCACCCGGGACGACACCCTGCGGGCGCTGGCGGGCAAGGGGTTGGAGGTCCGGGGCCTCCCCCTGGACTTCGTGCAGCACCGGTTCCCCCGGATCCGCGAGGACGACGGCGGCCCGCTGGGCGCCGCGGGCGATCGGGACGCGTGGGCCCCGCCGGGCCACGGGAACCTGTATGCCGCCCTGGCCGGCTCGGGGGTGCTGGAACGCCTCCTCGACGCCGGGATCCGCTGGGCCTTCGTGTCGAACGCCGACAACCTGGGGGCGAGCCCCCACCCGGGACTGCTCGGTTACCTCGCCAACCAAAACTTGCAGTTCGCCCTGGAGGTGACGCCCAAGACCGAGGCGGACGTGAAGGGGGGAACCCTGGTGGTGAAGGACGGCCGGCTGGAACTCCTCGAGATCGCCCAGGTGCCCCCGGGCCGGGAGGCCGAGTTCCAGGACATCCGGCGGTTCCGGGTGTTCAACACGAACAACCTCTGGGTGGACCTGGCGGCCATTCGGGATCTCGTGTCCCAAGGGCGGGGCCTGGACCTGCCCCTGATCGTGAACCGCAAGGAGGCCCGGGGGGTGGCTGTGGTGCAGCTGGAAACGGCCATGGGCGCGGCCATCGGGGCCTTCGAGCGGTCGCGGGGAATCGTGGTGGGCCGGGAGCGGTTTGCGCCGGTGAAAACCACCGACGACCTCCTGGCCCGGCGGAGCGACGCGTACGTGCCGGGCGACGAGAGCCCTCTGGTGCCGAACCCCGAGAGGGAGCCCGGCCTGGGACCGCTGGTGATCCGGCTGGATCCTCGGTACTACCGGTCGGTGGCGGACCTCGACCGGCGGATCCCCGACCCGCCGAGCCTCGTGCGGGCCCGCCGGCTCGAGGTCCGGGGAGACGTGCGGTTCGGAAAGGGCGTGGTGGTCGTGGGGGACGCCGTGGTCGAAAACCCCGGCCAAGAGCCGCTGGGGATCCCCGATGGGACACGGTTAGGGGGCTGAGCCCGACACCAGCTCCCGCAGGGCGGCCAGCACCTCCCCGTCCAGGGCCCCGGCGACCCCCTGTTCCAGCTGGGCCACGGCCTCCAACGGCGCCACGGGCGGGCGGTACGCCCGCTCGGAGGTGAGCCCCACGAACGCCTCGGCCACGGCCACGATCTTTGCCGCAGGGGGGATCTCTTCGCCCTGCCGGCCCATATATCCCGAGCCGTCCACCCGTTCGTGGTGGTACACGATGGCGTCCCGGTCGAGGCCCTTCACCCCCAGTTGCTCGAGGAACCGCCAGCCCAGGAGGGGGTGTTCGGCCAGGTCCCGCCGCTCCCGGGGCCCCAGCCGCCTCGGCTCGGCGAGGCGCCGGATGCGGAAGCTCGCCTCCCCCAGGTCGTGGAACCGGGCGCTGGCCACGATCCGCTCCACGGTCTCCTCGTCGTATCCCCGGGCCCGGGCCAACCGGCCGGCCCAGTCGGCCACGGCCCGGGAGTGGCCGGCCATGCCCGGGATCATGTCCTCGACCATGTCCACAAGGTACGAGAGCGACTCCCGCAGGAACCCCTGCCGGTCCCTCGAGAACCTCCGGAAGGCGTGGAGCACCAGGCCGATCCGGTCCGCCACCGGCAGGAACCGATCCCGGTCCGCCGGGGTGAACGCCGCCCCGTCGGACCGGTTGCTGAAGTGCACCACCCCCTCCAGTTCCCCCTGGGCCAGGAGCGGCACGCTCAGGAACGAGTCGGTGCGGTAGCCGCCCACCCGGTTCAGGGGGGCGGCGTCGGCCTCCAGGTCCTGCGGGACGAGGAGCGGCCTCCGGTGTCGGGCCACCCACCCGGACACGGTCTCTGAGTCGAGGGGCACCCGGGTGGTCCGGATCACCTGGTCCCGGCCCTCGAACCCGAACGCCTCCTGGACCACGAGATGGCCGTCTTCGCGCACCATGAGGGAGATCCGGTCCGCCGGGACCACCTCGCGGCACAGCCGGGCGATCCACCCCAGGAGGGCCCCGGCGTCCCGGGACGTGGCGACCACGGCCTGGGCGGTCATGCGGTCGATTAACCGGTCCGCGTCGGGCGCCTCGGGCCCCGGGCGCACGTAGTAGCGCCGCCCCGCCATCGCGCGCGCCTTCGCCAGCGACTCCTGGGCCGCGTCCCACAAGCTCTCTGGCGTGTCCCCGTGCTCGGGCATCACCGCCGCCCCCATGCAGGGATCGACGCGGATGCCGCCCCCGGGAACGATCTCCGGGATGAGGGGCTCTGCGAACACCTCGAACAGCCGGCGTGCCAGGGCCGCCACCTCCTCTTTCCCTGCGCCGGGCAGGATGACCGCAAGCGTTTCGGGCTCGATGCGCGCCAGCGTGTCGCTTCGCCGGCGCGTCGCGTTCACTTGGGCCACCACGGCCTGGAGGAGCGCGTCCGCCACGGCCGCGCCCCGCTCGGCCCGGATCCTGGGCAGGGCGTCGATCTCGAGCAGCAAAAGGGCCACCGGGGTCTGGGTGCGGGCGGCCCGGGCCACCTCACCCCGGAAGTGCTGGTCGAAATATCGGCGCGTAAACACCCCCGTGAGCCGGTCGACGAAGGCGAGTTCCCGGGCCCGGTCGCCGGCCGCCAGATCGTCCAGCACCGGTTCGAAGCTGAGGGCGAACAGGCGCATCATCCGGGCCTCGTCGGCCGTGAACCCGGGCTCCCGGTTTCGAAGCAGGACCAAACTGCCGGCCTCCCGGCCCGAGGGCCCCAGGGGCACGGCCAGAAGGGAACTGGCGTTCAGGGGTTCCAACCAACGGGACGCCACCGAGGGGTCCCCCGCTGCGTCCAGAACGGCGGGGTGGGCCGGGCCCCTGCGCAGGGCCTCAAACAGGCGACGGAGGGGTTCCTCGCGGCCCTGTGCCGAACCCCTGGTCTCGAGGAACACCGGATCGCCCCCCCCGTACCAGGCCGCCGCCGCCCCTTCCCACGGCACGACGGAGGAGGACAGGTCCAGCATGAGGCGCAGCGCGTCTTCCAGCGACGTGGCGCTTCGCGCTGCCCACTGGGCCTGGAAGAGGAGGTTCACCTCCCGGGGGTACCGGGACGCCCAGTCGCCGGGGATCTCGAGCGGAACGGGGATGAAGCACGAACGGGGAAACGCGGTCGCCATGTGGAGGTGCATCCTTTCCGCCGGGGGAGTTGCTCGCTGCGGGCCCACCCCTGACCGCCTCGGACCATGTCATGCAAACACCTTGCCGCAATTGGGCTTTTTCGGAATCCCACGGAAACGGCCGGTTTCCACACGGAAACCGGCCGTGCCGAACGTCGGGGTCGTGGCAAATTTGACCCATTTATGGAAATCTTTTTCCCATTGTTCCTTTTTCCGGTTGCTCCGTCGTCAGAACCGAGCCGCCGACTCCCGGGCGCCGGCCTCCTGCTCCCGGATCCGTTCCTCGGCCGCCTCCGGCCCCCCGTGCGGCGTCGGTTCCACCACCAGGGATTCCACCCGCGTGAACCCGATGAACCCGAGCACCAATTCCAGTTAGGGACGCTGGTGATCGGCGGCCGCCCCGTCCGAACCGGGGGGATACTCACCACCCCTGGCGAGGAGGAACGCGAAGGAGTGCCCAGGCGCTCCACGCCCCCGACCTCCGCCAGGCGGGTATTCACGAAAAAATGGGTTCCCGAGCGTCACGGGAACCCCGGGGTAATGTGAGACTACGGGTTCGCAAGCCCTCGCCTGGACTACCCCCCCTGGGTTCGGGCTTCCCGCACCTCGCCCCGGATGAGGTCGTCCACCTCGGCCCCCGTGAGCTCCTCCCGTTCCAGGAGGGCCTCGGCCACCCGGTCCAGGGCGTCGCGGTGCTCGGTCAGGAGCGCCACCGCCCGGTCCTCGCAGTCCCGGACGATCGCCTCGATCTCCTGGTCAATGATCCAGCCCATCTGCTCCGAGTACGTCTTCTCCTGGGCCAGCTTTTTCCCGAGGAACACGTGCTCCTCGCCCCGGCTGAAGGTCACGGGTCCCACCCGCTCGCTCATGCCCCACTGGCAGACCATCTTCTCCGCCAGGTCGGTGGACTGCTTAAGGTCGTTCTGGGCCCCGGTGGAGAGGTCGTCGAACACGAGCCGCTCGGCCGCCCGCCCCCCCATGTTCACCGTGATCTTCCCCAGGAGATACGACTTCGGGTAGTAGTGCCGGTCGGCCTCGGGCACGATCTGGGTCACCCCCAGGGCCGCGCCCCGGGGCACGATGGTGACCTTGTGCACCGGGTCCATACCGGGGATGAGCCGGGCCACCACGGCGTGGCCAGCCTCGTGGTAGGCCGTGATGCGGCGCTCCTTCTCGTCGGTGAGCCCGGGCCGTTCGAGGCCCATGAGCACCTTGTCCTTGGCCTGCTCGAAATGGGACCTCGTTACGAGGTCGCTCTTCTCCCGGGCCGCGAACAGGGCCGCCTCGTTGCAGAGGTTCTCGAGATCCGCTCCGCTCATGCCGGGGGTGGAGCGGGCGATCACGTCCAGATCCACGTCGGGCGCGAGCGGCATCTTGCGGGTGTGGATCCGGAGGATCTGGCGGCGCTCCTCCAGGGTCGGCAGGTCGATCACCACGTGCCGGTCGAACCGCCCGGGCCGCAGGAGCGCCGGGTCCAACACGTCGGGCCGGTTCGTGGCCGCGATCACGATGACCCGCTCGTGGCCCTCGAACCCGTCCATCTCCCCGAGGAGCTGGTTCAGGGTCTGCTCCCGCTCGTCGTGCCCGCCCCCGAGCCCGGTGCCCCGGGAGCGGCCCACGGCGTCGATCTCGTCGATGAAGATCATGCTCGGGGCCTTGGCCCGGGCCTTCTCGAAGAGGTCCCGCACCCGGGCCGCCCCCACCCCCACGAACATCTCGATGAACTCCGAGGCGCTGGTGGAGAAGAACGGCACCCCGGCCTCCCCCGCCACGGCCCGGGCCAGCAGGGTCTTCCCGGTTCCCGGCGGGCCCATGAGCAGGATCCCCTTGGGTACCCGGCCCCCGATCCGCTGGAACCGCTCGGGATCCCGCAGGTAGTCCACCACCTCGGAGAGCTCCCGCTTGGGGTTCTCCATGCCGGCCACGTCCTGGAACGTGACCTTGGGCACCTTGCCCTCGTACACCCGGGCCTTCACCTGGCCGAAGTTTCCAAAGGGGCCGAACCGGGCGTTCTGGGCCCGCCGCATGGTCCACACCCAGAACCCGAGGAGCAAAAGCCACGGCAGGCTATTCACCAGGAACATCCACCACATGTTCTCCTGGCCCCGCCGCCGCACCCGCACCTCCACCCCCTTCTCCTCGAGGAGCGGCAGGAGCTCGCGGTCGTCCAGGGGAGGCAACTGGGTGCGAACCGTGGAGGTCTTCTGGCCGGCCGTCCCCACCGGGATCTCCCGGTAGAGGGCGGCGGTGAGCTCCTCCTCCCCCAACTCCACCTGCCGCACGTTGCCCTCCCTGAGCTCCCGCTTGAAGGCGGAGTACGAGACGGTGGCCGCGGGACCGGTCGGGGTCCGGGAGAGGTTCTCCACCATCACGCTCAAAAGCAGCAGGAGCAGGAGGAGCCCCAACGCCCGCTGCCAGGGAAATCGCTCCATGGTCCGGTTCGGTCCTTTCAAAGCAAGGCGGGAGCCCTGCGGGTTCCCGGCGAGGCGGCTCGCCAGCCGGACGGCCGGGTGGCGCACCCCGCCGCGGCCATGCGGAGCCGATGGAGTCCTCCGGGTAAGCTATCGGAAAGCCTGGAAACGGTCAAACGGGCGGGCGGCCTGGGCGGGCCAGGTTCACCCCGCGGCCCGGTCGGGAAAGAGCCGGAGGGCCAGGTCCTCCAGGCGCCGGATCTCGTCGCGGTACCGGGCGGCCGTTTCGAACTCCAGGTCCGCCGCGGCCTCGAGCATCTTCCTTCGCAGCTCGGCGATCTCGGCCTCGAGCTCCTCGGGCGACCGGTAGGCCGCCTCGTCCTCGGCCGCCACCGGCACCGTGACGTAGTCCATCTCGTAGACCGACGAGAGCACGTCGTCGATGCGCTTGCGCACCGACTCCGGGGTGATGCCGTGGGCCTCGTTGTAGGCGAGCTGGGCGGCCCGGCGGCGGCGGCTCTCGGCGATGGCCCGGGCCATGGAGCCCGTGATCCGGTCGGCGTAGAAAAGAACCCGGCCGTTCACGTTTCGCGCCGCCCGGCCCGCCGTCTGGATGAGGCTCGTCTCGCTTCGGAGAAACCCCTCCTTGTCGGCGTCGAGCACGGCCACCAGGCTCACCTCGGGCAGGTCGAGCCCCTCCCGCAAGAGGTTCACCCCGATCAGCACGTCGTGCACCCCCTGCCGGAGTTCCCGGATGATCTTCACCCGCTCCAGGGTGTCGATGTCGGAGTGGAGGTACACGGTCTTGACCCCAAGGTCGGCGTAGTAGCGCGTGAGGTCCTCGGCCATGCGCTTGGTGAGGGTGGTCACCAGCACCCGCTCGCCCCGCTCCACCGTGCGCCGGATCTCCTCCAGGAGGTCGTCCACCTGGGTCTCGGCCGGCCGCACCAGGATCTCGGGGTCCACCAGCCCCGTGGGCCGCACGATCTGCTCCACCACCCGGCCGCCGGCCTTCTCGAGCTCGTACCGGCCCGGGGTGGCCGACACGTAGATCGCCTGGTTCACCCGGGCCTCAAACTCGTCGAACCGCAGCGGCCGGTTGTCGAGGGCCGAGGGCAGCCGGAACCCGTACTCGACGAGCGTTTCCTTGCGGGACCGGTCCCCCCGGTACATGCCGCCGAGCTGGGGGATCGTGACGTGGCTTTCATCCACCACCAGCAGGAAATCCTCCGGGAAGTAGTCGAGGAGGGTGGGCGGGGGCTCGCCGGGCCGGCGGCCCGTGAGGTGGCGGGAGTAGTTCTCGATGCCCGTGCAGTACCCCATCTCCTGGAGCATCTCGATGTCGAACAGCGTGCGCTGCTCCAGGCGCTGGGCCTCCAGGAGCTTTCCCTGGGCCCGGAGTTCCCGGAGCCGCTCCCCCAGTTCCTCCTGGATCGACCGGATGGCCCGGTCGAGCACGTCCCGGGGGGTCACGTAGTGGCTCGCCGGGGGGATCAGGATGTGCTTGAGCCGGCCGATCCGCCGGCCCCTGAGGGGGTCCACCAGGTGGATCGCCTCGATCTCGTCGCCGAAGAACTCCACCCGGATCGCGTGCTCGTCCTCGTAGGCCGGGAACACCTCCACCACGTCGCCCCGCACCCGGAACGTGCCCCGGTGGAAGTCGATGTCGTTTCGCTGGTACTGCAGGTCCACCAGCTTCCGGAGCACCCGGTCCCGGTCGGCCTCCACCCCCTCCTCCAGGTAGAGCACCATCTCCTGGTAGGTTTCCGGGTCGCCCAGGCCGTAGATGCACGACACGCTCGCCACGATGAGCACGTCGCGCCGGGTCAGCAGGGCGTGGGTGGCCGCGTGCCGGAGCCGGTCGATCCGGTCGTTGATGGACGAGTCCTTCTCGATGTAGAGGTCCTGCTCGGGCAGGTAGGCCTCGGGCTGGTAGTAGTCGTAGTAGCTGACGAAGTACTCGACGGCGTTTTCGGGGAAGAGCGCCTTGAACTCGGCGTAGAGCTGGGCCGCCAGGGTCTTGTTGGGGGCGATCACCAGGGTGGGCCGGTCGACCCGGGCCACCACGTTGGCGATCGTGAAGGTCTTGCCCGACCCGGTGACCCCGAGGAGGACCTGGTGGCGAAGCCCCTCCTCGACCCCCCGGGCCAGCTCCTCGATGGCCCGGGGCTGATCCCCCCGGGGCTCGAACTCGGTGACGAGACGAAATGGCATGCGACAGGCTGGGAGACGAAAAAGCTAGAAAGCTGGGAAGCTAGGAGGCTGGGAAGCCGAGAGGCGGGGAGGCCACCGTCCGTTCGTGGTGGGCCGCCGGTCGTGGGGCCCGGGCGCCCCACGCCGCCCCACCACCCTCGGTGCGACCGGCACGCCCGTCCGGCCGCGCGTCCGCACGTCCCAGCGTCCGCACGGTCGCCCTACCTCACCTTCCACCGGGTGCCCTCCGGGCCGTCCTCGAGCACGATGCCCCGCTCGGCCAGTTCGTCCCGGATCCGGTCGGCCGTGGCCCAGTCCCGGGCCTTCCGGGCGGCGGCCCGCTCCGCGATCTTCTGCTCCACCCAGGCCGGGTCGATCCCCAGCGAGGCCGCCCCGCCGCGGCGGCGGGCCTCCCGGTAGGCCACCGGGTCCTCCTGCAGGATGCCCAGCACCGCCCCCACCTTCCGGAGGCTCTCGGCCGCGTACCGCACCACGGCCAGATGGTGGGGTTGCGGGTCGAAACCCTCGTGCAAGAACGCCCCCACCTCCCGGGCGCACCGGTGCATGTGCCCCAGGGCCTCGGCGGTGTTGAAGTCGTCGTTCATCGCCTGCTCGAACTGGTAGAACAGCCCGAGCACCGCCTCGTGCACGGCCCGGCTGCCGTTGCCCAACTCGGCCACCGGCACCTGGCCCGGCACCTCCCGGTCCCGGAGCACGGCGTCGGCCCGCTCCAGGAGGCCGTAGAGCCGGTCGAGGCCGGCCGCGGCGTCGTGGAGCGCCTGGTCCGAGTAGTCCAGGGGGCTCCGGTAGTGGTGGCCCAGGAGAAACGCCCGCAGCACCTCGGGGTGCACGGCCTTCAAGACGTCGCGGATCGTGAAGAAGTTCCCCAGGCTCTTGGACATCTTCTCCTGGTTGATGTTCACGAACCCGTTGTGGAGCCAGTACCGGACGAACGGCTTCCCGGTCAGGGCCTCGGCCTGGGCCACCTCGTTCTCGTGGTGGGGGAACACCAGGTCCTTCCCGCCCCCGTGGATGTCGATCGTGGGGCCCAGGTACTTCTGGCTCATCACCGAGCACTCGATGTGCCAGCCCGGGCGCCCCTCGCCCCAGGGGCTGGGCCACGAGGGCTCGCCGGGCTTCGCCGCCTTCCAGAGGGCGAAATCGAGGGGGTTTCGCTTGCGGGGATCCACCTCGACCCGGGCTCCGGCCACCATCTCGTCGAGCGGCCGCTTCGACAGGCGGCCGTAGGCCGGGTAGCTGTCCACCGAGAAGTACACGTCGCCGTCCACCGCATAGGCGTGGCCCTTGGCGATCAGGCCCTCGATGTGGGCGATCATGTCGTCCACGTGCTCGGTGGCCCGGGGTTCGTGGGTCGGCCGCTCGACCCCCAGGGCGTCCATGTCCTCGTAGAAGGCCTGGATGTAGCGCTCGGCGATCTCGGCCGCCGACACCCCCTCCTCGTTGGCCCGCCGGATGATCTTGTCGTCGATGTCGGTGAAGTTGCGTACGTACACCACGTCGAACGAGCTGTACCGCAGGTACCGGTACACCACGTCGAACACCACGGCCGAGCGGGCGTGGCCCACGTGGCAGTAGTCGTACACGGTGACGCCGCACACGTACATCCCCACCCGCCCGGGCTGGAGGGGTTCGAAGGGCTCCTTGCGGCCCGTCAGGGTGTTGTAGACCTTGAGTCCCATGGCTTCTCGATTTCCTCCTTCGGGGTTTCGACGTGGCTCCGGGGCTTCGGTGAGCCCTCCGCCGGAAGGCTGGACGCTAGGAATCTAGGACGCAGAACCCTTTGCGATTCCTAGTGTTCCGCCTATCCCAACCGCGGAAACCGCGTCCGCACCGCGACGGCGTTGCCGGCGGGCCCGAGGCCCGGGCCCCCTCACCCTGTCCCTCTCCCCCGCGGGGGGAGAGGGAATGTCGTGGCGAGGCCGCCCCCATTCTTCGTTGTCCCTTCCACGGCCGGGGTCCAGGGGTCTTCCCGGTTCAGAACTCCCCAGGGCCCCGTCGAGGCCCCGCTACGCACGACAGTAACGCCCGAGTCGGGGTGTAGGGTGGGAGCGGCGTCTGTGCCAGGAGTCGGTGGACAGACGCCAGAGGACACGGGTTCTCTGACCTCTGACCTCTGACCTCTGACCTCTGAATTCTGGCCCCTGCTACGGCAGCCGCTCCGAGGAATTGGCCGGCGCGACGCCGCCGGGATCCCGAATGTTCCTAACCGCCTAGCTGCCAAGCAGCCCAGCCGCCTAGCCGAACTTACTTGGAAGCTCCGTAGGCCGCGAGGCGCGGCCTGTTTGCAAAAACAATAACTTCCGCCTCGGCCACACGGTGCGCCGCCGCGGTCTGGACCACGGGACCGACGACCGCGAGACCGCCGACCGTGGACCGAAGTTACTTGGAAAAGCCCACCGGTCACCCCGAAACCCGAACCTGCGGACCCTAGCAGAGCCCGGCGGGTGCCGGCAAGATCACCCGCCGAGCAGGAGAAGCCCCGCCTGCACCCCGCCCACCAGCGCGCCCAGCACCCCGCCCCACCAGGTGATGGCCCGGAGCTCGTTCCGGGCCACCTGTAGGATCACCTGCTCCACCTCGGCCGCCGAAAACCCCCGGATCTGCTGCTCCACCAGCCCGCGCACGTCCACGATCCCGAGAAGGGCCGGCACCTGCTCCGCCACGATGGGCAGCAGCCGGTCCACCGCGAGCGAGGCCACCTCCCGGACGAACGCCTCCGACGGCGGCGGGACCCCGCCCCGGGCCAGGGCCTCCCGGGCCCGCTTCGCGAGCCGCGGCGCCTCCCGGTCGGCCAGGCGCCCGAGCCCTCCCCCCTCGATCCACCGGGCGGCATAGCCGGCCCAGCGCTCGGCGGCGTCGGCTCCCAGGCTGGCCCGCAGGGGCTCGCCGTACCAGCGTTCCAGCTCGCGCTCCAGCAACCCCAGGAGGGCCTCGGCCACCTCGGGTCTTCGCAGCCGCCCCACGACCCACGAGGCCGTCTGGCCGTACACCCGGTCCAGCACCTCGGGGGGGAACCCGGCCAACACCTCCCCCGGCGTGCGGGCCAGAAGCCGGTCCACGGCCTCCAGGATCCCCTCCCGGATGCGCTGCCGGTGCTCCTCCTGCCGCACCAACTCCCGCAGCCGAAACAGATTCGCCTCGACGATCTCGTCGGCCTCGCGGAAAATCCGCTCCCGGGCCAGCAGCGCGGCGTGGCGGATCGCGTTCTTGACGAGCCCCCCCTTGACCTCGGCCAGATACCCCACGATCCCCGCCCGCACCGCCCCCTTGATCCGCTCCACGTTGGCCGGCGAGAGCACCGCCTCCTCGAACCGCTGGAGCAACGGGTCCACCAGCGGGTCCACGGCCGAGCGCAGGGCGCCCGCGATCTCCGGGGGAAGGACCTCCCGGAGCGGCCGGTCCACCCCGGCCAGGCGGACCACCAGCCGGTCGAGCCCCAGGCGCACCCGGCTCTCCAGGTCCGGGGACGCCAGGAGCTCGGCCGCCTTCCCGGCCGCCACCCGCCGGAGAACCCCCTGCTCCCCGGGCAGCAACTGGCCCGGGGCGAGCCCCAGGACCCGATCCGCCAGCTCCCGGAGCGCGGCCCTCCCGTCCGGGGTCCGGAACCACTCGCTGAGCCCCTTGGCGGTCTCCCGGACCACGGCCTCCACGGCGCGGCCGGCGGCCTCCCGGTGCTCTGGGGTCGCCCACCACGACCGGGCGCCGGGCCCCAGGTACCGGCCGGCCAACTCCACCACCATCTCCACGAGGGGCCGGCGGACCTCGGTGCCGGCCAGGCGCTCGACCACCCGCTCCTCCCGCAGGAGCTCCGTGGTCACCACCTCGGCCACCTTGCGGGCGATCTCGTCCTTGCGGCGGGGGATCATGCCCTGGAACCGCACCCCCAGGATCCGCCGCTCGTCGTAGGGGCGAAACAGCATCCGGATCGCCAGGGCGTTGGTGGCGTACCCGATGACGAACCCGAAAACCGGGGCGGCCGCGGCCGCCCACAACTTCTCGTTCACGGGGAATCCCCCATCTGCGGCGCCCGGCCAGAGACGGCCGGGGCGCTCGGAAGCCGGGTGAGGGAACCGCCCGGAAGTCCAGGATTCATTCGCACCCTCCCAGATGCCCTCCCCCTCCGTGTTCTCCGTGCTCTCTGTGGTCTCCCTGCCGGGCCCCGGCCGGCCGCTCCCGTTCTTGACACACCGCAACCCCTCCCCTACCCTCGTGGAACCCTTCCAAACGAACCCGCCGCGGCCGGATCAGCAAGGGGGGGCCCATGCTACACCCGCCCGGACCCGAAGACTACTGCCTCGCCCGCGTTCGGACGCCCCCGGAGGGGGGCCTCGACCGCCGGGAGTTCCTGCGGCGCGCCGCCGCTGGCGCCTCGTTCGTCGCTCTGTGCCTCCTCGTGCCCCGGCGGTCCCACGGCACCCCCACCGAGGAGCAACCGCCCTCCCTCGTGGTGGTCGACGTGAAGAAGTGCGTGGGCTGCCGGATCTGCGAGGTGGAGTGCGCCCGCAAGAACTACAAGACCTACAACCCCCGCCACGCGAACCTCCAGGTGATCCACCTCGTGCCGCCCGTGAGCGTGCCGAACCACTGCTACCTGTGCAAGGACTCCCCCTGCATCGCCGAGTGCCCGGTGGTGGTGGACGCGAAAACAGGCAAGCGCGCCCTGTACCACGACCCCAAGGTCAAGGGGCTAAAGCTCGACAACGTGGCCTGCACGGGGTGCTGGAAGTGCGTGGACGTGTGCCAGCGGGAGCGAAGCGGGATCCTGCGGCGCAACGAGGCCTCCAAGCGGCCCGAAGGGTTCTGCACCCTGTGCGACGGCGACCCCTCGTGCGTGAAGTTCTGCCCCAACGACGCCATGGCCCGGGTGCCGGTGACCTTCGACGGCCGCTACCTGGCCCGGAACCCCTACCTCCTGGGCCAGGAACTGGCGAAGCTGTGGTATCGGTGAATAAGGCTGGGAGGCTGGGAAGCGGGGAGGCTTGGCGGCCCGGCTGCCCAGCCGCACAGCCCGAGGCCCTTGGCGTTGCGTACACACCCTGGATCAAGCGGAAGCGCGGGACGTTGGAACGGGTGTAGCGTCCCAGCGTCCGGACGTCCCAACATCCTAACGGAACCCCCATGGAAGGTTACGCCGGATTCTTGCTCGATGTGGACCTGACCCGGAAACGGACGGAGCGCGTGCCCCTCGACCGGGAACTCGCCCTCCGGTACCTGGGCGGCCGGGGCCTCGCCGCGCGCCTCGTGTGGGACCACGTGCCCCCGCATGCCGACCCCCTGGGCCCGGAGAACGTAGTGGTCTTGGCCGCCGGGCCCCTCACCGGGTTCCCCGTGCCCGGGGCGTCGCGCACCAGTGTGGTCACCAAGAGCCCGGCCACCTCGCCCCGGGCGGGGGCGCCCCATGCCGGCACCCTGGCCATCGGCCAGATCCCCGGGCATTTCGCGGCCGAACTGCGCTACGCCGGGTTCGACGCCGTGATCCTGCGGGGCCGGGCCAAGGACCCCGTGTCCCTCGTGATCCGGGACGGCGAGGCCACCCTGCACCCGTCGCTGGACCTGTGGGGCAAGGAGATCCCCGAGGCCGAGGCGCTCCTGCGGGAAGACCTCCCCCGGGAACCCTATCAGGTGGTGGCGATCGGGCCGGCCGGGGAGAACCGGATCCCCCTCGCCTCGGCCGTGCACAGCCACCCCTACGGGGCCCACGCCGGACGCGGGGGCATCGGCGCGGTCTGGGGCAGCAAGAACCTCAAGGCCGTCGCGGTGCGGGGCACCCTCACCCCCTTCGACGCGGCCCGGCCGGCGGAACTCGACAAGCTCACCCCCGAACTGGCCAGGAACCTCCAGGGGTGGAACCGGTACGAGACCTGGCGCCGGTACGGCACGGCGTGCCTCCTGGAGGCCGGGAACGACGCCGGGTTCCTGGCCGTCCGGAACTTCCGGGAGGGCTGGACCCCCGACGCGGCCGCCGTGGGGTCCGTGCGGGCCGAGGCCGTGTACTGGCTCCGGAGCGAGGCCTGCTACTACTGCCCGCTCCACTGCCGCAAGGTGGCGCGGCTCCCCGGCCGGGGCGGCCCCGGACTCGCGGTGGCCGGGCCCGAGCTCGAGACCGCGGCCATGCTCGGCACGAACCTCGGCCTCACGGACCTGGAGGCCGTGCTCCGGCTCAAGGACCGCTGCGACCGCCTCGGCCTCGACCCTTCGAGCGCCGGGAACCTGCTGGGGTTCCTGACCGAGGCGGCCGAGCGCGGCCTCGTGACCCCGGCCGACCTTGGGGGCGTGGCGCCCCGGTGGGGGGACGGAGAGGCCTATCGGGAACTCCTGGACCCGATCGGCCGGGCCGACCGCTCGGTGGCCTGGGCCTCGGCCGGGGTGCGGGCCGCCGCGACCCGCCTGGGCAAGGACGCCGAGGCCTGGGCGATGGAGGTCAAGGGCCTCGAGATGGACACCTACAACCCGCCGGGACTGCCCACCCTCGTGATCTCCTTTGCCACCGCGCCGGTGGGCGCGGCCCACGAGTTCGGCCACACCCCCCGGGTCCAGGACGAGCGGGCCGTGTCCGACTCCCTGGGCCTGTGCCGGTTCCACCTCTACGCCAACCCCCTCGAGGTCCAGGCCCGGGTGCTGGCCGCGGTCACGGGAATCGACCGGTCGCCCGACGACCTTCGCACCCTGGGGGAGCGCATCTGGAACCTGGAGCGGGCGTTCGCGGCCCGGGAGGGGTTCGGGCCCCAGGACGACCGGCTGCCGGCCCGACCGAGCGCCGACGCCTTCACCCAGGGCCCCCGGGCCGGGGCCTCCCTGTCCCGGGACGACGAGGAACGCCTCCTCGCCGACTATTACCGGCAGCGGGGGTGGGACCCCTCGGCCGCGGCGCCCACGGCCGAGACCCTGGGCCGGCTCGACCTGGGCGACGTGGCCCGGGTGCTCGCGGGGTGACCCGTGCGGATCTGGGTGGGCTGGCTCGGCGTGATCGTGGGGCTCTGGGGGCTCGCCCTCGGGTTTCTGGGGCGCGGCCCGGGACCCGGCTGCCCCCTGGGCACCTGCGCCGCCTGCGGGGCCTGCTTCCCTCGGCCCGGCATCGAGCGGGCGGCGGACCCGGGGGACCGGGTTGCGTAGACCCGCCTGGCCGCTTCGGACGGCCGTGCAGGCGGCCGCCGTGGGGTGGGCCGTCTGGATCGCCCTGAACGCCGCCTTTCTCGCGGCCCTGGCCGACCAGGCACGCACGCCCGCGCCCTGGCTCGCAGCCCTGGCCCGGTGGTTTCCCTTCGGCCCGGAGGCCGGGAGTTTGACACTGGAGGACTACTGCCCCTTCGGCCCGCTGGAAGGGGCGATCCGGGCGGTCCAGGGCCTCTGGGCCGGCCGCGGCCTCTCTTTCGTGGGCCCGGTGACCCTCAGGAACCTCGGGGTGCTCGCCGCCGTGGTCGCCCTGGTGCTCCTGACCAAGCGCACGTTCTGCGGCTGGCTCTGCCCCTTCGGCGCCCTGTTCGATCTCCTGGACTGGCTGGGCCGGCGCCTCGGCCTCCCCCAGGTGCGGCCCCGCGCCCGGTGGGACGCCCGGCTGGGCCGGCTCCGGTGGGCCGTTCTGGCCGGGATCGTGGGGCTCACGGGCTGGGCGGGCTACCTCGTGTTCAAGGAGGTGGACCCCTTCTTCGCCCTCTACACCTTGGGAAGCGCGACGGCCCCGAAGGCGGCCTATGGCGTCGCAGGGCTGCTCCTGGCCGCCGGCCTCTGGGTGCCCGGGGTGTGGTGCCGGTACCTGTGTCCCCTGGGGGTCGCCCTGGAGCCCCTGTCGCGGTGGGGCCGGATCCGGGTGGTTCGGCTCGAGGGGGCCTGTACCCGCTGCGGCCGATGCGGAACCATCTGCCCCCAGCGGATCCCGGTGGCCCGGCGCGACCGGGTGCGGGACGGCCGATGCACCAACTGCCTGCGGTGCCTCGACGCCTGCCCCGAGAACGCCCTGGAACTTCGGCTGGAGGTGCGGCCGTGAGGGTTCCGGCGGGGTGGTTCGCGCTGCTGGTGGCCGCCGGCTTCGCCCTGGCCCTGTGGGGCGCCCGCACGGCCGGGGTGTGGAAGCCCCGGGTGCGGGAACTCCCCCCCTCGGAACGCCTGGCGCCCCCTCCCCCGGCGCCGGGCCAGTCGGGGGCGTTTCCCCTGTAGGCCGCGCCGGGCCGCCTTCCCGCCCGCACAAAAAACCCGGAACCCGCAAGGCCTTCGGCCTTCCCGGGTCCCGGGTCGGGTTCCGGTGGGCAGTTTAACGTCGTGCCCAGGACCGACTAGGGCAGCCCTCGCTGCAGTGCGCCACGCGGGGCACCATGAACCGCTTCATCGTCATCGCCTTCACCTCCCTTCGTGTGAGGATGGTTGATGGGAGCCAGCCTAAAACCGACCCCGAGGGTTGTCAAGGAACCGCCCATCGTCACCCTGACCACCGATTTCGGCACCCGGGACCCCTTCGTCGGCGTCATGAAGGGGGTGATCCTCGGCATCTGCCCCGGCGCGCAACTGGTGGACCTCACCCACGAGATCCCGCCCCAGGACGTCCTCGCGGGGGCGATCGCCCTGGAGGACGCCGTGGGGTACTTCCCGGCGGGCACCGTGCATCTCGCGGTGGTGGACCCCGGGGTGGGCACCGACCGGCCGGCCCTGGCCGTCCGGACCGATCGGTACTGGTTCGTGGCGCCCGACAACGGGCTCCTTTCGTTTCTCCCCGAGGGGGAGATCCGTGAGATCCGGCGGATCGAGAATCCGGACCTGTGGCTCCACCCGGTGAGCGCCACCTTCCACGGCCGGGACGTGTTCGCGCCGGTGGCGGCCCACCTGGCCGCAGGAATCGCCCCCGAGCGGGTGGGCCCCCTCGCGGGCGGCATCAAGCGGTTCGCGTTCCCCCGCCCCCGCCCCACGCCCGAGGGACTGGAGGGCGAAATCCTGGGGTTCGACCGGTTCGGGAACGCGATCACGAATCTCCGCCGGCCCGGGGCCGCGGGCCGCGCCGTGCGGGTGGCCGGCCGCGATCTTCCGTTGCTTCGCACCTACGCCGAGGTGGCACCCGGCCAACCCCTCGCCCTCTGCGGCTCCTCCGACCGGCTCGAGATCGCCGTGCGAAACGGCAGCGCCCGGCGCGAACTGGGGCTCGAACGGGGCGACCGGGTGGTGCTCCGGCCTTGATCGGGTGGGCTGGTCCCGGTATAAAAGGATTTCCGATTCGGCGCTTTTCGCCTTGATTCAACCGGATTTCGGGAAACGAAACCGTTTAGGGGAGGAATGCCATGGCCACCGAGAACACCGCGTTTGCCCAACTTCCCGCCGACGACACCCTGCCCCGGGCCGTCCGGGAGCGGTGGGTACCCCTCCAGGCCGAACTCCTCCGGGCCGGGGCGTGCTGGGAGGAGAGCCTGGCGATCCTCCGGGAGATGGTGAGCCACCGCCGTCCGTTCCCGTCGGCCGCCGAGGCTCTGGCCTGGTACCGCAAGCCCTACCACCCCCCCGTCTGACGCCGGAGGACCGACACCGATGCCCTACCCCTTCGCCCAAGCTGCCCCCGCCGTCGACCCCCGTGCCGTCGCCCTGGTGCGCACCCGGTTCGTGCGTACGGTGTACCAGTGGATGGCCGGCGGCCTGGTGCTCACGGCCGCAAGCGCCCTGCTCGTCGTGCGAAGCCCGGCCCTCATGGGCGCCCTGGTGCTGAACCGCGGGGCGTTCCTCTTTCTGATCCTCGCCGAACTGGGCCTCGTGGTGGCCCTGTCGGCCTGGATCGGCCGGATGAGCGTCCGGGCCGCGAGCTGGGCGTTTCTCGCCTATTCCGTGCTGAACGGGCTGACCCTTTCGGTGGTGTTCCTCGTGTACACCGGCACGAGCATCGCCCTGACCCTGCTCGTGGCCGCCGCCACCTTCGGCGCCGCCGCCCTCTACGGCACGGTGACCAAGAGGGATCTTGCAGGAATCGGGTCGTTCCTGTTCATGGGCCTCGTGGGGATCCTAGTGGCAAGCGTGGCCAACTGGTTCCTCCGAAGCCCCGCCCTGGACTGGGCCCTCAGCTACATCGGGGTGCTCGTGTTCACGGGGCTCGCCGCCTACGACGCCCAGAAGGTCCAGCGGATCGGGCTCGCGGCCGCCGCCCACGGCGAGGCCGCCCTTTCCCGGCAGGCCATCCTGGGGGCCCTCGCCCTCTACCTGGATTTCGTGAACCTGTTCCTCTTCCTGCTCCGCATCTTCGGGCGGTCCCGGGACTGATCTCCCGTTCGCGAACGAAGTCTGAGGCCGGTCCCCCGCCCCGCCGGGCGGGGGCGGGGCCCCGGCTTTACCCTGTTGCCATCCGACACGAAGGAGGTACCGATGTCCCAGCGCAGAAGGCTCACCATCGACGGCAACGAGGCCACCGCCTCGGTGGCCCACCGGCTGAGCGAGGTGATCGCGATCTACCCGATCACCCCCTCGTCGCCCATGGGCGAGTTCGCGGACGAGTGGTCGGCCGTGGGCAAGAAGAACATCTGGGGTACGGTGCCCCACGTGGTGGAGATGCAAAGCGAGGGCGGCGCGGCCGGCGCCGTGCACGGGGCGCTCCAGGCCGGGGCGCTGACCACCACGTTCACGGCGAGCCAGGGCCTCCTGCTGATGATCCCCAACATGTACAAGATCGCCGGGGAACTCACGAGCTACACCATGCACGTGTCGGCCCGCACCGTGGCCACCCACGCTCTCTCCATCTTCGGCGACCACTCCGACGTGATGGCCTGCCGCCAGACCGGGTTCGCCCTGCTCGCCTCGAACGGGGTGCAGGAGGCCCACGATCTTGCGGCCATCGCCCATGCGGCCGGCCTCAGGGCCCGGGTGCCGTTCCTCCATTTCTTCGACGGGTTCCGCACCTCCCACGAGGTGGCGAAGATCGAGGAACTCACCGACGACGACCTGCGCTCGCTCATCGACGAGGACGCCGTGCGGGCCCACCGGGAGCGGGCCCTGAAGCCCGAGGATCCCAAGATCCGGGGCACGGCCCAGAACCCCGACGTGTTCTTCCAGGCCCGGGAGGCCTGTAACCCCTTCTACCTGGCCTGCCCCGGGGTGGTGGCCGAGGTGATGGACCAGTTCGCCCAACTCACCGGCCGCCGGTACCGTCTATTCGACTACGTGGGCCATCCCGAGGCCGAGCGGGTCATCGTGATGATGGGCTCGGGCGCCGACGTGGCCCACGAGACCGTGGAGCACCTGGTGGCCCGGGGCGAGAAGGTGGGCCTGGTGAAGGTGCGGCTCTACCGGCCGTTCAGCACCGAGCACCTCGTGGCCGCGCTCCCGGCGAGCGTCCGGGGCATCGCGGTGCTCGACCGCACCAAGGAGGCCGGGGCCGTGGGCGAGCCCCTCTACACCGACGTGGTGTCGGCCCTGGCCGAGGCCGAGGCGGCCGGCACGGCCCCCTACGGCGAGCGGCCCCGGGTGGTGGGCGGCCGGTACGGCCTGTCGTCGAAGGACTTCACCCCGGCCATGGTCAAGGCGGTGTTCGACAACCTGGCCGCGGCCACGCCCAAGAACCACTTCACCGTGGGCATCACCGACGACGTGACCCACACCTCGCTCCCCTTCGACCCGGCCTTCGACATCGAGCCCGAGGACGTGGTGCGGGCCGTGTTCTGGGGCCTCGGGGCCGACGGCACGGTGGGCGCCAACAAGAACTCCATCAAGATCATCGGCGAGGAGACAGACAACTACGCCCAGGGCTACTTCGTGTACGACTCGAAGAAGTCGGGCGGGGTCACCGTGTCCCACCTCCGGTTCGGGCCCCGGCAGATCCGAAGCGCCTACCAGATCAAGAAGGCGAGCTTCGTCGCCTGCCACCAGTTCACCTTCGTGGACAAGTACGACGTCCTGGAGTTCGCCGCGCCGGGGGCGGTGTTCCTCCTGAACGCGCCCTACGGCCCCGACGAGGTCTGGGACCAGCTCCCCCGGGAGATGCAGGAGCAGATCCTCGAGAAGAACCTCAAGTTCTACGTGATCGACGCCTACGACGTGGCCAAGAAGACCGGCATGGGGGTGCGCATCAACACCATCATGCAGACCTGCTTCTTCGCCATCTCGGGGGTGCTGCCCCGGGACGAGGCCATCGCCAAGATCAAGGGCGCGATCCAGAAGACCTACGGCAAGAAGGGCGAGGAGATCGTCCGGAAAAACTTCGAGGCCGTGGACGAGACCCTGGCGAACCTCCACGAGGTAAAGGTGCCCGGCCGGGTCACGGCCACCCGCACCCGGCCGCCCATCGTCTCCGACGAGGCGCCCGAGTTCGTGAAGAAGGTCGAGGCGCCCATGATGCTCCTCAAGGGCGACGAGATCCCGGTGAGCCTCCTGCCCCCCGACGGCACCTTCCCGACGGGGACGACCCAGTGGGAGAAGCGGAACATCGCCCTGGAGATCCCGGTGTGGGATCCCGACACCTGCATCCAGTGCACCAAGTGCTCGTTCGTGTGCCCCCACGCCACGATCCGGCCCAAGATCTACGACCCCGAGGTGCTCGCAAACGCCCCGGCCGCGTTCAAATCGGCCGACGCCAAGGGCAAGGACTGGGCGGGCAAGAAGTTCTCGATCCAGGTGGCCCCCGAGGACTGCACCGGGTGCGGCCTGTGCGTGCAGACCTGCCCGGCCAAGAACAAGGCCGACCCGAAGAAGAAGGCGATCAACCTCCAGCCCCAGCTCCCCCTGCGGGACCAGGAGCGGGAGAACTGGGCCTTCTTCCTCACGATCCCCGACCTCGACCCCTCGATCCTGAAGGCCGACGTCAAGGGGAGCCAGCTCCGGCGGCCCCTTTTCGAGTTCTCCGGGTGCTGCGCGGGCTGCGGCGAGACCCCCTACGTGAAGCTCATGACCCAGCTCTTCGGCGACCGGCTCCTCATCGCCAACGCCACGGGCTGCTCCTCGATCTACGGCGGAAACCTGCCGACCACCCCCTACACCACCAACGCCGAGGGGCTGGGGCCCGCCTGGGCCAACTCGCTCTTTGAGGACAACGCCGAGTTCGGGCTCGGATTCCGGCTGGCCATCGACAAGCAAAAGGAGATGGCCGAGGAACTTTTGAAGAGCCTGGCGCCCCGGATCGGCGACGACCTGGTCACGGCCCTCCTCACGGCCGACCAGTCTTCGGACGCCGGCATCCGGGAGCAGCGCCGGCGCGTGGCCGCCCTCAAGGAGAAGCTCGCGGGCCTCGACGACCCGGCGGCCCGGCGGCTCACGTCGCTAGCCGACTACCTGGTCCGCAAGAGCGTGTGGATCCTCGGGGGCGACGGCTGGGCCTACGACATCGGCTACGGCGGCCTCGACCACGTGCTCTCCATGGGCCGCGACGTGAACATCCTGGTCATGGACACCGAGGTGTACTCCAACACCGGCGGCCAGATGTCGAAGGCCACCCCGCTGGGGGCGGCGGCCAAGTTCGCGGCCGCCGGGAAGGCCAAGCCCAAGAAGGACCTGGGCCTCATGGCCATGGCCTACGGCGACGTGTACGTGGCCCGGGTGGCGTTCGGCGCCAAGGACCAGCACACGGTCAAGGCGTTCGTGGAGGCCGAGTCGTACCCCGGCACCTCGATCATCATCGCCTACAGCCACTGCATCGCCCACGGGTACGACCTGCGCTACGGGTGCGAGCAGCAAAAGCGGGCGGTGGAGTCCGGGTACTGGCCGCTCTATCGGTTCGACCCCCGGCGGCGGGAGCAGGGCCTGAACCCGTTCCAGCTCGACTCCGACCCGCCCAAGATCCCGCTCGAGGAGTACGTGTACCAGGAGACCCGGTACCGGATGCTCCAGCAGATGGATCCCGAGCGGGCCAAGCGGCTCCTGGCCGCGGCCCAGGAGGAGGTGCGGCGGCACTACGCGCTCTACGAGCAGCTCGCCCACCTCAAGATGCACGGCCTGGAGGGCGGCGCCGCCGAGTAGCGGCAACGCGTCCAGCAATCCCCAAGGGCCCGTCGGTTGACGGGCCCTTTTTTTGCGCTACCGTGGCGTTCGGGGAAACCACGGAGGACACGGAGAGCACGGAGAGAATCGGGCGGGAATGCCCGGGGAACGCAGCGCCGCCTAGCTGCCTCGCCGCCAAGCCGCCTAGCCGCCCAGCCAAACGATTCACGATTTCACGATCCCCGATTCACGGCAGTTCAGCCGCCTAGCCGCCCGGCCGCCCAACCGCCTAGCCGCCTAGCCGCCTGGCTGCCTAGCCGCCCAGCCCCAAGGAGCTTCCCATGGACCTCACGACCCCCTACCTCGGCCTTTCCCTCGCCCACCCCGTCGTGCCCGGGGCCTCTCCCCTCACGGCCACGGCCGACGGCGCCCGGCGCCTGGAGGACGCCGGGGCCCCGGCCCTGGTGCTGCCGAGCCTGTTCGCCGAGGAGATCGAGGCGGAGCGAGCCACGCGGCAGGAGGTCATCGAGGCCGCCGAGAACTCCTTTGCCGAGGCCCTGACCTACTTCCCCCGCCTCGTGGCCGAGGCCGACGCCGGGGCCGAGGCCTACCTGGAGAGGGTCCGGGCGATCAAGGAGGCCGTGGGCATCCCGGTGATCGCGTCGCTCAACGGCTCGGCCCCGGGCGACTGGACGGCCTACGCCCGCCAGATCCAGGAGGCCGAGGCCGACGCCCTAGAGCTCAACGTGTTCTTCCTGGCCACCGACCCGGCCGAGGGGCCGGCGCAGGTGGACGACCGGGTCGTCCAGGCGGTGGCCTCGGTGGTCCGGGCGGTCTCGATCCCGGTGGCCGTGAAGCTCTCCCCCTTCTTCTCGAGCCTACCCCACCTGCTGGACCGGCTCGCGGCGGCCGGGGCCAAGGCGGCCGTGCTCTTCAACCGGTTCTACCAGCCCGACGTGGACCTGGACCGCCTCGAGGTGGTGCCCCGGTTGCGGCTCTCGGACCCCGGGGAACTGGGCCTGCGGATCCGGTGGACCGCCCTCCTCTGGGAAAGGGTCCCCCTGGAGCTTGCGGTCACGGGCGGGGTCCACACGGCCGACGACGCGGCCAAGGCCATCCTGTGCGGGGCCACCGCGGTGCAGACCGCCTCGGCCCTCCTGCGCCACGGCCCGGCCCGCCTGACCGAGATGGTCGAGGGACTCCGGACGTGGATGGAAGCGCGGGGGTACGCCTCCCTCGCCGAGGCGCGAGGCGCCCTCTCGGCGGCCAAGGCCCCGGACCCGGCCGCCCTGGTGCGGGCCAACTACGCCCGGGTGCTCCGAAGCGGGCCGTGAGAGCCGCCGGGCTCCTCGCCCTCGCCCTCTGGGCCGGCGCGGCGGCCGCGGCCGGGCCCCTCTGGCACGAGGACTTCGAGGCCGGGCTCCGGCCGGGCTGGGAGGAGAAGCGGTTCCAGGGCCGCACCGCGTACGAGGTGGTGGCCGAACCCGACGGCAACCACGCCCTCCGGGCCGAGGCCCGGGCGAGCGCCTCGGGGCTCGTGTACGAGCTCGCCTTCGACCCCTGCCGCTATCCCATCCTGTCGTGGCGCTGGAGGGTGGACCGGGTGGTCGCCCGGAGCGACCCCACCCGCAAGGAGGGCGACGATTACGCGGCCCGGGTGTACGTGGTGTTTCCCCACTGGTTCCCCCCGAAGACGAAGAGCCTCAACTACATCTGGGCCACCCGGCCGCTCCCCGGCCCCGTGCCGAACCCGTTCTTCTCCAACGCCGTCATGATCGCGGCCGAGGCGGGGGCCGGCCGGGTCGGCCGGTGGGTCACGGTGCGCCGGAACCTGGTGGAGGACTTCCGGGCGGCCTTCGGAACCGATCCGCCCCGGGCCGGGGCCGTGGCCCTCATGACCGACACCGACCAGACCGGCGAGGCCGTGACCGCCTGGTACGACGATCTGCGGATCGAACCGGCGGACGCCCCGGCCTGCGGCGGCGATTGACCCCGGCAGGCCGGACCGGCCAGAATCACCGCCGGGAGTTCCGAGCTCCCTTCGCCCGAACCCAAAACCGCCGCCCCGGGACCGAGGGGTTTCGCCGTGGCCCCCAAATTCGCCCCCCTGGCCCAGACCGTCTCCGAGCGCCTCCTGGCCGGGGCGCTCAAGGCCTGCCGCGCCCCGGCGGTGCGGCGGGCCGTGGACCGGTTCGCACTCAACCGCACCCGGTACACCAAGGCCGAGGCCGTCGAGGCGGTGGTGGACGCGGTTGCGACCCACTACGCCGAGCACCGCATCGAGGCCGCGCTCGCGGCCCGCCAGGCCCGGGTTTACCAGCGGGTGTACTTCCGCCAGCAACTGCGCCGCCTCCCCCCCGACCATCCCGCCGCGGCCGAGTACCGCCGCCGCGACGCCGAACTCGCCCGCCTCGACGACACGGCGGCCATCGTGCGGTACCTGGCCCGGTACTACGCCGAGGACATGATCGCCGACTTCGATCCGGCGTTTTTCCTGTTGTTTCGGTCGATTGCGCGGAGATTGTTCCCCCATTTCGTGAAGAGCATCCGGGTGGTCGAGGCCGCCGAGGGCGTGCTCGACCGGGTGCGGGACCTCGCGGCCCGGGCGCCCGTGCTCCTCCTGCCCAACCACGTCTCCAACGCCGACCACGTGCCCCTGTGCTTCGCCCTGAACTTCAGCGGGATCCCCCAGCCCCGCATCGCGGCCGGGGCCAACCTGTTCCGGGGGGTCTCCACCGTGGTGCTCCCGGCCATGAACGCCTACAAGATCCGGCGGGAGCAGATCGGGCAGGAGGAGCGCTGGCCCTACAACGTGCGGTGGTTCCAGAACCCGGTCTACCGCCGGGTCCACGCGGCCTACCTGCGGTACGGGTGGGACCGCAACGAGCCGTTCCTCTTCTACCTGGAGGGCACCCGGTCCCGGGACGGCCGGATCGGCCGGCCCAAGCGGGGCATCCTGGGCGACCTCCTGGAGTACCTGGCCGACACCGGCCGCACGGCCTGGGCCGTGCCGATCTCCCTGTCCTACACCGTGGTGCCCGAGGACGAGGAGATCGAGGCGGCCCGCACCGGCGCCGAGATCTCCCGGCGCGATCTCGTGAGCCAGCTCACCCGCCTCGACCGAAGCTACAAGCGCTACGGCGACCCGCCGATCTACCTCCGGTTCGGCGAACCCGTGGAACTCACGGTCGACTCCGGCTCCCCCGACCGGGTGGGCGAGGACCTCATGGGCCGGATCGCGGCCGGCATTGTGCCCCCGGCCACCTCGGCCCTGGCCCGGGCCGTCCTGGCCGTGCGCCACGGCAAGCCCGAGGCCGGGTGGTTTTGGCCCGAGGAGGCCGAGGCCCGGTTCCGTGCCCTCCTGGGCCCGGAGCGGGCCGGCGAGTTCCCGGGCGCCCTCGCCCTCCTCGAGGGCCGGGGGTTCGTCGCCCGCGAGCCCGACCGGGGCCGCTACGCCATCCGCAACGAACCCCTCCTCGTCCAGTACGCCAACCGCATCGCCCACCTGGAAGAGGGCTGAGTTCCTGTGCCGCAACGCCCACGGATGGCGCACCCGGAGCCGGCGCGCTATGATGGCGCCATGGAGGTGGCGGACATGGTGCGCACGCAGATCGAACTCACCGACGAGCAACACCGGCGGCTCCAGATCATCGCGCGGCGCGAGGGGATCACCTTGGCGGAAGCCGTTCGCCGCTGTCTCGACCGGAGTCTCTCGGCCCCCGAGGGGGACCTCCGAGGTCTCTACGCCAGGGCGGCGGAACTGATCGGAACCATCCGGGCACCGGAGGACATCCCCGATCTCGCCGAACACCACGACCGATACCTGGAGGAGTCGCTCGAGTGAGGGGCGTCTTCCTGGACACGTCGGCGATCCTGGGGCTCCTCAACCCCGCCGACCGGGTCCACGAAACCGCGAAGCGGATCTTCTTCCGGCTCGCGGCGGACGAGGTTCCCCTCTTCACCACCTCGTACGTCCTGGTGGAAACCTTTGCCCTGCTCGGCCGGCGATTCGGACTCGACGCCGCCCGATCCTTCCAGCACAAGTTCGTTCCCCTTCTCCGGGTGGTGTGGGTGGACGAAACCCTTCACGCACTCGCGGTGGAGGAGTGGCTCCGGCGCTCGGTCCGCCAACTGAGCCTCGTGGACGTGGTTTCGTTTCTCGTCATCCAGGAAGAGGATCTCCCGGCGGCGTTCGCCTTCGACAGGCACTTCGAGGAGGAAGGGTTCACGCTCCTTTCCTAACTTCGACACGAGGCCCGCGGCATGCCCCGCAGCCTTGCGAACCCTTTCCCCGATCTGCTACCAAGAGGGGAATCCCCCCGGATGCCCACCGCGGGGGGTTCCCAGGGCGTTCCGTCCACCGAAGCCAACGGGGCCGAGGGCCCGAAAGGGGGGACCGTGGCTTCCACCCAGCTCATCCGCCAGTGGACCCTGCTCCAGGAACTCGCCGCCGCCCGGTGGGGCCGCACCACCGCCGAGCTCGCCCGGGCCGTGCACGCCTCGGAGCGCACCGTGCGCCGCGACCTCCACGACCTGGAAGCCGCCGGGTTCCCCATTGAGCGGGAGCACCGCGGCCGGGAGGTCCGCTACCGCCTGGCCCGGGCCAAGGCCCTGCCCAACCTGCCCCTGACCCTGGACGAGGCCCTGGCTCTCCACCAGGCCGCGGTGACCGCCGCGATCCTCCAGAACCCCGCCTTCCACCACCCCCTCGAATCGGCCGTGGCCAAACTCCTCCAGGCCCTGCCCCCGGGGGTCCGGAACCTTCTGGGCCGCATCGCCACCGCCTGGTCCCACCGCCCCCCGCCGAGCGCGGGCGAGAACCTGCCCCACATCCTCCGGGTGCTCGCCGAGCAGACCGCCGACCGGTGCCGGGTGCGCCTGCGCTACCAAAGCCTGGAGGGCGAGATCACCGAGCGGGTCGTGGACCCCTACCTCCTGCGCCAGCACGGCGGCGAGGTGTACCTCCTGGCCCACTGCCACCTCCGAAACCAGGTGCGCCTCTTCCACACCGAGCGCATCCTCGACGCCGAACCCCTTGACGAGGAGTTCACCCCGCCCGCCGGGTTCGACCCCGAGGAGGAGTTCGCCAAGAGCCTCGGCGTGTTCCTGGGACCCGAGGGCCACGCCGTGGTGCGGTTCGAGGGTTGGGCCGCCCGCTACCTGGCCCGCCGCCCCCTCCACCCCCGGCAGGAGGTGCTGGAGCGGTCCGACGGCCACCTCGTGGTGCGCGTGCCCGTGCGCGGCAAGGCCGAGATCACCCAGACCGTGCTCCGGTTCGGCCCCCTGGCCGAACTCCTCGCCCCCCCGGACCTGCGCGCCCACGTGGCCACCCAGGCCCGGGCCACGGCCGAACGGTACGGGCGGAACGAGGAGGATGGGCAGTGACCCGGGAGCGACGCAGTGATCGGCGCCCTTGCTTCCGGGACGCCCGAGCCTTCCAGCTTTCTGGCCTTCCAGCCTTCCAGCGCGACAACGTCGCCCAAGGATGGGCCATGAACCCGGCCGCGGTGTGGGGCCCCCACCCCTATGGCCTGAGATGTCCAGACGTCCAACGTCCGAACGTCCACCCGTCCGTGCGCGCATCAGGCGCTCATCGGACGGGATCTGACCCCAATGAGGGGTAAATTCTTGAACGCCTCGCCGGCACGGTAGTATCAGAAAGGAAAGGGCGGGATGCAGGGAACGGTACGAGGAAGAGCACAGCCGGAAGGGTGCCTACAGCGCGGCCGTAAACTGTCCGTGAAACAGGGGCAATTCCACTCGTGGCCCCCCGTGATGTGCGATTTCTCTATCCCTGGCGCTATCAACAACCCCCGACGGCCGGGATGGTGCGCGATCTTATCAGCAAGATTTAGGCCGTGTCGATCTTCGCGACTTTTGGAACGCGAAAGGGCAGAAATTCGTTGCCCCCGAGTGGGGTAGCCCACCGTGCGACCCGCCAGATCGATCCAACGCGATGTAAGCGCGGCCAATTTTCGTCACCGGCGCGCTGGATTCAGTTCTCCCTTTCGGAGACCAGGGCCGCCGTGTCTCTAAAGTCCAGGAACGAAAAGAAAACGGAGGGAATACATGAATAGAGTCGAGTTCATTCGTGGGGCAAATGGCAAACCGGTAGCCAGTAAAGCCCTAGAGGAGGTCCTCTCTTCCATTGATGAACTTTCCGGAGTGTGTTTCTTCGGCTTCCCTCTAATCGCGACACCCGAGGGGAAAAGCGTCATTGACGCCACGCTCGTGAGCCCCGAAAAGGGGATCGTTCTTTTCGACATTGTAGAAGGAACCAGTCTTGGTGAATATACAGAACGGCAAGACGATTTGGCCACCAAGATCGAAGCTAAACTCAAACTCCACAAGGAATTGGTGAGAAAGCGCAAGCTTCTGCCACCCATAGGGGTGGTCACTTTTGCTCCAGCCATTCATGATAATGCCGCATTACGCCAAAATGATTATCCACTCGCCAATGATAGAGACGTCTCCACGGTCCTTGAACAATTCACTTGGGATGGGGCCACTGAAGACCTCTACCGTTTGACCCTGTCAGCGGTCGAAAGCCTTTCCTCTCTGAGGAAGGCTCGATCGAAGCGGGAAGTATCTGACACAAGTTCGCGGGGAGCGAAACTCAAACGACTTGAGGACTCCATCGCCACACTGGATCACCGACAGAACCGTGCAGTCGTGGAGACCGTGGACGGTGTTCAGCGTATTCGTGGACTGGCCGGGTCGGGCAAGACCATCGTCTTGGCACTCAAAGCGGCTTACCTCCACACACAGCATCCCGACTGGCGAATCGCGGTCACATTCAATACGCGATCACTGAAAGGGCAGTTCAGAAGATTGATCACCAACTTTTGTATCGAACAGACGGGGGAAGAGCCGGACTGGACGAAACTTCGTGTGATCAATGCTTGGGGCGCACCCGGTGGTGAAGACCGAGATGGGATTTATTACGAATTCTGTCGAGCCACGGGGGTCGACTATTACGATTTCCGTTCCGCCCGTGATCGTTTCGGTAGTAGCGACAGAGCTTTCGACGGTGTCTGTCGGGAAGCACTCGAAAACGCTCCGGAGCCTCCGAGCCTGTACGACGCCATCCTGGTGGATGAAGCTCAGGATTTCGCACCGAGTTTCCTTCGCCTGTGCTACGCGCTACTGTATAAACAGAAACGCTTGGTGTACGCATACGACGAACTGCAGAATCTATCTGGCGTTTCCGTTCCCCCTCCGGAGGAGCTTTTCGGGCGAGACGATAAAGGGAGACCGTTGGTCAGCCTGCAAGGAGACCCACGGCGGGATGTCATCCTTCAGGTGTGCTATCGGAACTCTCGTCCCGTCCTCGTGACGGCACACGCCCTTGGATTTGGCATCTATCGGGAGCCAACCAGTGGTAGTCAAAGTGGGTTGGTACAGATGTTCGAATACCCGGCACTTTGGGAAGAGATCGGGTACCGTGTTCGAGAAGGCATGCTTGATAAGGGACAACGTGTGGTTCTCGAAAGGACGGATGAAACGAGTCCAAAGTTCCTGGAAGAACATTCGCCCATAGACGACCTGATCATGCTTAAGACGCTTAAAGACGAGGACGCTCAGACAGAATGGGTGGCTAGAGAAATCAAGAAGAACATTGAGGAAGACGAATTGCGTCACGACGATATCGTCGTCATTCATCCCGATCCCATGACGGCACGCAAAAAGCTTGGCCCCATTCGCAAGAAGCTGTTCGACATGGGTATCCAGAATCACATGGCGGGTGTAGATACGGACCCTGACGTCTTCTATCGCTCGGACACACCATCGGTCGTGTTCACGAGTATCTACCGGGCCAAGGGCAACGAGGCTGGGATGGTCTACGTCGTCAACGCACAGGAATGTGAAGGTCAGGGTGCCGGCTTGGCGAGCCTGCGCAACAGGTTGTTCACCGCCATCACTCGAAGCAAGGCCTGGGTCAGGGTAACAGGACATGGAACGAAGATGGAGCGCATCCTCAAGGAATTCGAGCAGTTGAAGGGAAAAGAGTTCAGGCTCGACTTCCAATATCCCACGAACGAACTCCTCGAACGTTTACGGGTCGTTCATCGGGACCTATCACCACACGAGAAGGAACGGTTGGAAGGAAAGAAAAAACAGCTTGAGGACGTGTTGGATGCTTTGGAAAAAGGCGAATTGATGCCAGAAGACCTGGATGAGGTGACCAAGGAAAAACTGATCCGGCTACTCGGAGGCATACAGTGAGTGCGCCAGAAGTGGTAATCAATACAAAAGAGGACCTCGACGCTCTCTTGTCTCATTTAATCGCACTGGGAATCGTCGATGATCAAAACTTTTCCGTAGTTCGCGGCCTTCCAAATCAAAAGTGGGAAGTCTCGTTCAAGAATGCCGAACATGTTTCGATCGCTATAGGCGAGGCCGATTATACCGACATTCACCGCGAGTTGATGGAGAAACGCTCCTACAATGCTAAATTAATCGATGGTGGCCTCCTCCAGTTGCAATACCTCTTCGAAGTGGATCGACCGATCAAACACCGATTGGCCTTCTTGCCTTCACCATCGCTTCGACCTTTTCAGAACGATCCTGAAGACTATCTACGGGACGCACTCTATGTCGAAATCGTTTCTAGGCGAATCGTGCCGTTTCCGTTGAGGTTCGACTTCGATATGAACGCTGCACAGGATGCGACCCATCCAGCTTGTCATTTGACTTTGGGGGATGTGAAGGGATGCCGGATACCGGTTTCAGCGCCACTGACTCCCAGGTGGTTCATCGAGTTTGTTCTCAGGAACTTCTATAACGCGGATACTTATGATTTGACCACTGCTCTACCCTGTCACCGCCATTATTTCGCCCAAACGATCACTACCAGGGAACGAGAGCTCATCCATGTGATGGTTCCCTAAGGAACTTGAGGTGGCGCCCATGCTTCTGCCGTAGAACGAGAAAAGTAAGGCTGTGAATGCCTGCTTGGTCCGTGTTGATAATGAGGGAGCCGAACGGCTCTTCCAGGGGGTCGGGGGGATAACGTTGGGGCATCGGGGGGACGTTGTTCGGTTTTATAAGTTGTTTGGACCCCCGGTTCGGGCCCGGCGAACGCCCGGCATACCAGGGGCGAGGAAGGGCATCCGCGGGCGCAACCGCCCGGCCTCCCGGGGTCACGGTGGAACGGCCAAGCGACAGCAGGAAGGTGAAGACGACGGTTCCGGACCGGGAGGCGAAGGCCGCGCCGGACCTGGTGAATCGGAACTTCCAGGCGAGTCGGCCCAACGAGTTGTGGGTGGCGGACATTACGTACGTTCCAACGCTTTCGGGGTTTTTGTATCTGGCGGTGGTGTTGGACGCGTTCAGCCGTCGGGTGGTGGGATGGGCAATGGAGACGCACCTTCGGGCAGAGTTGGTGATCCAGGCCTTGAACATGGCGATCCGGCAGCGCGGAGCTCATGGGGTCATCCACCACTCGGACCGGGGGAACCAGTACACGTCGTTGGCGTTTGGGACGCGGTGTCGGCAGTTGGGCATTCGCCTTTCGATGGGGTCGGTGGGAGATTGCTAC
>NZ_BAAHXI010000012.1:0-67139 GCF_054656955.1 Deferrisoma palaeochoriense | reverse complement strand
CTTCGTGAAGTAGCCCCGGGGTGGTGAGAATCCGCGGAAGGGGACAAGGGCGGAAGCCATATGGCTTCCGCCCTTGTTTCGTGCGGGGCCGGGGCGCCACTTGGGATTTGGAAGAGACGTATCCCGAGACGCTACCTGCCGCTGGAACCGATGGGCGGACGTCACCGGCAGCGGCACCACCTCGATGGCCCACACGCCAACAGAACGACCCCCGTTTTCTGGCAAAGCACAGTGCTTCGGACGGCCGCGATGCTATTCGGTTGTCCACCCCTCCGTTGGCGGCTCCTCGGGGACGGGCAAGCGGATCCGGAACTCTGCTCCCCCCGACGGCGGGGAGGCGGCCTCTACCGCGCCGCCGTGGAGGTGGACGATCCGCTCCACCATGGCGAGCCCGAGCCCCGTGCCGATGCCGGGGGGCTTCGTGGTGAAGAACGGTTGAAACACGTGGGGGAGCACCTCGGGGGCGATGCCGGGCCCGTCGTCGCGCACCGTCACAACGGCCCAGGGCCGGCCCTCGGGATCCGGTTCCTCGCTCACAACGACCTCGATCCTGCCCCTGTCCCCCACGGCATCCTTCGCGTTCACCAGGAGGTTAAGGATCGCCTGCTGGAACTCCGGAACCCCGAGATCCACCGTGGGCGATGCGGCAATGTGTAGCTCCAGGTGCACGTCCGGCCCCAGGGTGGGGCGGGCGAGGGCGACGGCCTCCTCCACCACCCGCCCGATGGGCACCTTCCGCCGGGGGATGTCGGTGCGGGCGAGTTGCAGGAGGCTCTGGAGGAGCCTGGACGCCTGATCGAGCCCGTCCCGAGCCGGGGGGAGGCACTGCTCGGGGGGGAGTCCCCGTTCGAGGAGTTCCAAATGGCCCCGGACCACGTGGAGGAGGTTCCGGAAGTCGTGGGCGAGCCCGCTGGCGAGCCTGCCGAGGCTTTCCATGCGCTGGGCCTGGGCCATCTGGCGATCCAAGGCCGCCTGCTGCTCCCGGGCCCGCCGGGCCTCGGTGACATCCGCAAGGAGGCCGAGGATCCGCCGGCCGTCTCGGCGCACCCAGTCCCGTACCCAACGAATTTCGCCGTCCGGGCGCCGCACCCGGTACTCGGTGGAGGAGATGGTCCCGGCGGCCGAGGCGGTGCGAAACCACCGGAGGGCTTCGGGGCGGTCTTCCGGGAGGACCCAGTCGCCCCACCGGCGGGGCTGACCCGAAGATTCCAGGAGGCTTCCCCGGCCGAAAAGGAGGCTCCCGTCGGTCCGCGCCCCGTAGGTGGAAACCCCCAGCGCGTCGAGGATCAGGTCGGTGTGGACCTCCTGGCGGGCCAACCGGCGGGCGAACCGGCGACTTCGCACCCACTGGGCGAAGAGGACCTGGACGTAGGCGAGCAACCCCAGGCCGGCCAACCCCGCGCCGCCGACCGCCAGGATTCCCCCCAGGAGGAGACGGGAGCGCAAGCGCCGGGTGGTCAGGGCGAGCCGGAGGGTGCCGATCTCTTTCCCGTTGTGCCGGATGGGGCGCTCGAACGTAAGAACGCTCCGCGGCCCGGGGGGCGGCTCGGTCCACCGGGATGCCACCGTACCCCCCGCGTCCCGGACCTCGATGCCGATCACGTCCCGGTCGAGCAGGAGGGTCTCAATTCCGGCCTGGATATCCTCGAGTTCCAGGTTCCAGAGGGGACGTTGGAGCAGGCGGGCGGCGACAGCGGCGGCCCGGTTTCCCTTTTCGAGGAGAACGGCCTCCTCCCGCCGGTAATCGGCCCACACGAGGGCCGCCCCCGCCGCCGCGAGCACGAGCACCACGTAGGGCAGCCCGATCCTCCGCGCCCAGGACCCCCTCCGCGCCATGGGGCTCACCGGGCGGAGCGAGCCGTTGGGGCGGGAAACTCGAGGGGCGGGATGCGGCCTTGGGCCCGGAGCTGCCGCAGGGCCGCCTCCACGCGCTCCAGGTCCTCTCGGGTGCAGGTGCGGCGGGAGAGGGCCAAGTGCGCCCAGCCCATGAACACCGGGTCGGACACGGGCACGACCTTCCCCTCCACCCCGAGTTCCCGGATCTCGTATAGGGTGGGGTCCCGCATGTCCACGAACGCCGCGATCCGGCCGGCCAGGAGCTTCTGGATGTTCGCCCGGGTGGTCGCCTCCTCCTCGGCGAGACCCCGTTCCCGCAGTCGGTCGCGAATCCGGTTCAGGTTGTCTCCGAAGGTGAACCCCCGGATGAACCCCACGGGCTTTTCGAGGCGAAGGAGTTGGTCCAGGCTCTCCAACCGGAACCCCGGAGGCCCGAACACCTGGGCCACCTTGGCATGGATGGGGGAGGTGAACCACAGGAGCTTCTCCCGCTCGGGGGTCTTCGCGGGTCCGGTGAGGGCATCGAGTTCCCCGGTTTCGATTTCGTGGAACACCCGTGCGGGGGGCCTCACCCGAAACTCCACCCCGTACCCGGCGGCTTCGAACACGAGGCGTGCCAACTCCACGTCGGTGCCGGACACCGCGTCCCCCTCCACGATCATGTAGGGCCGGTGGTCGAACACCCCTACCAGGAGAACCCGCTCGGAGGCGTTTGCTCCCACGGCACCCGCAAGGAGGCAGAGCACCAGGGCCATCGACCGGATTCCCATTGCGTACCCTCCCTCAAAAAATGAAACCACCGCGCACAAAATACCCGATTCCTTCCCCACGGTGCCAGGAAATTCCGGGGACTGACGGGAGGCAGGCAATTGTTGCCGGTGCACGCGGGGTTTGTTAGGGTATCGGGCCGCTCGTTTCCGGAGACGAGGCCATGGCACACTCAATCGGTGGGGAACGGCCCGATCTCGCGCCCTACGCGGCCCGCAGCGCGCGGAGCCGGGGGCGTGCCCACGCCGAACCGTTCAAGGACGACCGACCGGCGTTCGAGCGCGACCGGGACCGGATCATCCACTGCGAGGCGTTTCGGAAGCTCGAGTACAAGACCCAGGTCTTCCTCAACCACGAGGGGGACTACTACCGCACCCGGCTCACCCACAGCCTGGAGGTGGCCCAGATCGCCCGGGGGCTCGCGCGCCGGCTGGGCCTCAACGAGGAACTCGCCGAGGCGCTCGCCCTGGCCCACGATCTGGGCCACACCCCGTTCGGCCACACGGGTGAGGAGGTGCTTCACCGCCTGGCGGCGGACGCGGGAGGGTTCGAGCACAACCTCCAGGGCCTTCGGGTGGTCACCGAGCTCGAGGAGCGTTACCCCGGCTTCCAGGGGCTCAACCTCACCTGGGAGGTGAGGGAGGGCATCGTCAAACACTCGTCGAGCTGGGACCGCCCCATGGTCGAGGGGCTCGACGAGTACGAACTCGATCTCCAACCCACCCTGGAGGCCCAGCTCATCGACCTGGCCGACGAGATCGCCTACAACAATCACGACATCGACGACGGGCTCGAGGCGGGGTACATCACCCTTGAGGACCTCGACGAGGTCACGGTGTGGCGGGAGACCCGGGCCCTGGTCCGCCGGAAGTTCCCGGGCATCGGGGGCCGCCGGGAGATCTACCAGACGATCAGCCACCTCATCGGACGCATGATGGCCGACCTGGTGGAGGCGACCACCCGGGCGATCCGGGAGGCGGGGGTGGCGACCCTGGAAGACGTGCGTCGGGCCGGCCGGAGGCTCGTGGTACGTTCTGCCGAGATGGAGGCCAGGAACCGGGAACTCAAGGAGTTCCTCTACGGACGGCTCTACCGGCACCCCAAGGTGGAGGCGATGCGGGTCAAGGCCGAGCGGTTCCTGACGGAACTCTTCACCGCCTATGTGGAGAACCCCGGGCTCCTCGACCGGGCCGACCGGGAACGGGCCGAGCGCGACGGGCTCAAGCGGGTGGTGTGCGACCGGATCGCCGGCATGACCGACCGAAGCCTCTTGGAGGAGTACCGGCGGCTCTTCGACCCGTTCCAGAAGGTGTGAACTTGGGGGCGGGCGACGCGGTTTCCTACCTTGCCGTGCGCCTCGGGGTGTCCTGGGCCGGCCGGGTGTCGTGGGACGCCCGGGTCGCCTGGGGCCGCCGCCTGGGGGCGCTGTGGTGGCGGATCGACGGGGCGCACCGCCGGGTGGCCCTGGAAAACCTGCGACTGGCGTTTCCGGAGCGCCCGGCGACCTGGGTGCGAGAGACGGCCCGGGAGAACTTTCGGCACCTCGGAGCCACGGCGGTGGAATTCGCGGGGGTGTTCGCCGAAACCCCCGAAACCCTTCTTTCGCGGTTCCGGTTCGAGGGGCGCGACCATCTGGACCGGGTTTTGGCCCAAGGGAAGGGGGCGTTTCTCCTCACGGCCCACCTGGGCAACTGGGAACTCGCGGGGCTTGCTCTGGCCGCGTCGGGGTATCGCTTCTCCGCCGTGGGGCGCCGAATCAAAAACCCGCGGGTGGACGCGCTGGTCCGAAGGCTCCGGGAACGGTTCGGCGGGCGGTTGATCCCCCACCGCCATGCGGTGCGGCCGGTGCTTCGGGCCCTGCGGGACGGGGGGGTGGTGGGGTTCCTCCTGGATCAGCGGGCCCTTTCGCGGGAGGGGATCCGGAGCGAGTTTTTCGGCCGGCCGGTCTCCACAAACCGGGGCCTCGCCACCCTTGCGCTTCGCACCGAGACCCCGGTGGTGCCGGCCTTCTGCCGCCGGGAAGGGACCGGCTTCGTGGCGTGGTCCGAGCCGCCGGTGGAGCCGCCGCCCCCGGGAAACCGGGAGGAACGCATCCGGTCGTTCACCCGGACGTTCGACCGGGTCATCGAAGGGGCCGTGCGCCGATGCCCCGAGCAGTGGTTCTGGGTGCACCGGCGCTGGCGCCTCCCGGAGGGGATGGCCCCGTGAGGCCGGCCGTGTTCCTGGACCGGGACGGGACCCTCATCCGGGAGGCCCACTACCTCTCCCGGATGGAGGACCTCGAGATCCTCCCCGGGGTGCCCGAAGGGCTGGGCCGGCTCCGGCGGGCCGGATTCGCCCTGGTGGGGGTGACGAACCAGTCGGGGGTGGCCCGGGGGTACTTCGGCCTCTCGTTCGTGGCGGCGGTGCACCGGGAGATCGACCGCCGCCTCGGCCCCGCGGCCGCGCTCGACGGATGGTACGTGTGCCCGCACCACCCCGAGGTCACGGGGGCCTGCGGTTGCCGGAAGCCCGAGCCGGGGCTGGTGCTCCGGGCGGCGGCCGAACTCGGCCTCGACCTGGGCCGGTCCTGGGTCGTGGGCGACAAACCGGCCGACCTGGAACTCGCCCGGCGGACCGGGTGCCGGGCGGTCCTCGTCCGGACGGGGTACGGCCGGGAGACGGAGGAGCGGCTTGGGGAGTCGGGGGTGAAGCCCGACGCCATCGCGGATGACCTCCCGGCGGCGGCGGACCGGATCCTGGGAAGTTCCGTCCGCAAAGCGGAAAGAAAGAGGTGATGGGACGGGCCGCTGGGGGAGAGGTCGCGGCCAGAAGCCGCCCCCGCGCGCTGGAGTCGGCCACGATGCAGGAAGCCTAGGGGTTTTCGGCTTTCCAGCGTTCTAGCTTTCCAGCTTTCCAGCGTTTTCCCACTGTGTCCGAGGCACCAGAGATGAACCGATCCGAATGGCCCGTGGTCGAGGGGTTCGGCCCCTACGCGGCGGACTGCCGGTACTTCAACGGGTACAAGCCCTGCCGGTTCCGCCGGCTCTGTGACGGGTGCCCCGAGTACCGGCCCCGGGGTGCGGAGATTTTGCTCATCAACCTGGACGCGATGGGCGACGTGGTCCGCACCACGGCGCTTCTGCCGGCGATCAAGCGGGCCTACCCGGAGAGCTTCCTGACCTGGGTCACCCTCAAGAACGCGGCGCCGATCCTGGAGAACAACCCCTACGTGGACGAGGTGCTCCTGTTCGGCCCGGAAACCGTGCTGGAACTGGAGCCCCGGCGGTTCGACCTGGTGCTCAACGTGGACAAGAGCCGGCGTTCGGCGGCCCTGGCCCAACGGGTGCGGGCGGCCGAACGCCGCGGGTTTGGGATGGACGAGCGGGGCAACATCGTGCCCTTGACCCCGGCCGCAGGGTACCAGTACTGGACCGGGCTCGACGACGACCTGAAATTCCGCCGGAACCGGAAGAGCGAGCAGGAGATGCTCGCCGAGACGATGGGGTTCGCGTTCCGCCGCGACCCCTACGTGCTGCGGCTTTCGGAGGAGGAGCGGGAATTCGTGGAGCGGATGCGGCGGGCCTGGGGCCTTGGGGACGTGGTGGCCGTGGGGCTCAACACCGGCTGCTCGACCCTGTTCCCCTATAAGAAGCTCCCGGTGGAGTACCAGGCCCGGCTCGCCGAGGAGCTGATGGACCGGTTCCCGGGCGTGCGGGTGCTCCTTCTGGGGGGGCCGGAGGACGCCGACCGGAACCGGGAGATCGCCCGGCTCACCCGGGCCCCCGTGCTCGAAACCCCGTGCACCGAGGGCCTGCGCCGGGGGATCCAGTACATGGACCTGGCCGACGTGGTGGTGACCGGCGACTCCCTTGGCATGCACCTGGCCATCGGGCTCGGGAAACGGGTCGTGGCCTGGTTCGGGCTCACCTGCGAGCAGGAGATCGACTTTTTCGACCGGGGGGAGGCCGTGCTAGCCAAGGTGGACTGCCGGCCCTGCTGGCAGCGGGCGTGCGACCGGCCGGTCAAGTGCTACGAGCGGGTGGACATGGAGGAACTCCTGGCGGCCGTGGGCCGCCAGATCGAAGCGGCCACGAGGGAGAAGATCGGGTGAGCGAGCGGATCGGACAGGTGGACGAGTCGTCCTGGTTTTTCCAGACCTTCGTAAAAAAAAGGGTCACCTGGGGGTTCGTGGCGGGCGCGCTGTTCCTCGTGTTCGCCGATCCCACCCGGGAGAGCGTGTTCTGGGGGTTCTGGATCGCCCTCCTGGGGGAACTCGTTCGAACCTGGGCTTCGGGCACGATCGTCAAGAACGAGCAACTCACCACCGAGGGCCCATACGGGCTCGTGCGAAACCCTCTGTATCTGGGGAACTTCTTGATCGGGCTCGGCGTGGCGGTGATGGGGGGGCGCTGGTGGTTTCCGGTGCTGCTTGTGGCGTTTTTTGTACCGGTGTACGGGGCGTTGATCCGTAAAGAGGAGAAGCGGCTCCTCGCCCGCTACGGCGACGCCTTTCTCCGGTACTGCGAGCGGGTGCCACGGTTTGTCCCCCGGCGACTGCCCGGAGCCCAGGACCGCGCCCGTTACCACGCCCGGCGCATGTGGTCGGTGCACCGGGAGTGGCGAGCTTGGGTCGGGTTGTACGGGGTCACCCTTTACCTGCTGCTTCGGGCGTAAAACCCGCGTATACTCACCTCACCCGAAACGCGCGAGGAGGAAACCATGGCGCTGCCCCAGGATCTGCTGGACATCCTCGTTTGCCCCCAGTGCAAGGGCGAGTTGGAGTACCGGGAGGCGGAGAACGCCCTCCTTTGCCACGCCTGCAAGCTCCGCTACCGGGTGGAGGACGACATCCCGATCATGCTCATCGACGAGGCCACACCGCTCGAGGACTGAGCGCCGCGTCCTCTCCCGCTTTCTCCGCCGGTTTTTGCCGATGTCCCGTTCTTCCGCCCGCCCCCGCCTTTCGGCCACCGTGATCTGCAAGAACGAGGCAGACAAGATCCGCGGCTGCCTCGAGAGCGTCCGGTTCTGCGACGAGGTCGTCGTGGTGGACTCGGGGAGCACCGACGGCACGGTGGAGATCGCCCGGGAGATCGCGGACCGGGTGATCGAAACCGATTGGCCGGGTTACGTGGCCCAGCAAAATTTCGCGAAGAGTGAAGCGGCGGGAGAGTGGGTCCTGTCCATCGACGCGGACGAACGCGTGCGCCCCGAGCTCGCCGGCGAGATCGTGAGCCTCCTGTCCGCTTCACCCGCTCACGACGGGTACCGGATCACCCGTCACGTTCACTATCTGGGGCGCTGGATCGATCACTCGGGATGGTACCCGGAGCCGCGCATCCGGCTGTTTCGCCGGGAAAAGGGGCGCTGGGAGGGGGTGGATCCCCACTACGATGTGGTGGTGGACGGGCCGGTCGGACGCCTCCGAGGCGAGATCGTCCATTACACCTACGACGACATGGCCGATCACGTCCAAACGATCAACCGGTTCAGCTCGATCCTGGCCGAGGAACACCACGCCCGGGGCCGGCGGTTCTCGTGGACTGCTCTCGTCCTTCGCCCGCCGCTGGAGTTCCTGAAGAAGTATGTGCTCAAGAGGGGCTTTCTCGACGGGCCCCAGGGCCTTTTCATCGCGAGCCTTTCGGCCTTCTACGTGTTCTTGAAGTTCGCGAAACTCTGGGAGATCGAGCGCGTCGGCCCGGAGCGGCCGTGGCACCGGGAGGGGCGTCGGGGGCCCGGGGCCGGTGGCTCGTAGCGGTGCCGACGTGCCAAATCGCGTTCTCGTCCTTCAGACCGCGTTTCTCGGAGACGTGGTGCTCACCACGCCGTTGTTCCGCGCCCTTCGGCGTCGGCTTCCGGACGCGCGGATCGACGCCCTGGTGACCCCCGCGGCGGCTCCCCTGATCGAAGAGGACCCCCATCTCGACCGGGTGCTCCGGTACGACAAGAAGGGCAAGGACGGGTTCCTCGCCATGGGGCGGCAACTGCGGGCGGCACGCTACGACGCCGTCGTCGTTCCCCACCGGTCCCACCGCAGCGCGATGCTGGCCCGGCTTTCGGCCGCCCCGGTGCGGGTGGGATTCGCCGACGCCGGGTTTTCGTTTCTGTTCACGCAGCGGGTGCGGCGTCCCCCGGGCCGCCACGAGGTGGACCGGAACCTGGCCCTGTTGCAGGGACTCGGTTTCGAGGCGGAACCCGGGGACCGGGTGCTCCACGTGGGATACACCCCGAGGGAGGCCGAGGCAGTGGACCGGGTGCTGGGGGAGTTCGGGGTGGGGCCGGGTGAGCGCCTGGTGGGTCTGGCCCCCGGATCCGTCTGGGCGACGAAGCGCTGGCCGGCCGAGCGGTTCGCCCGGGTCGGCCGGGAACTTGCGGCGCAGGGCGCGCGGGTGGTGGTCCTCGGCGGGCCCGACGACCGGGAAGTGGCCGAGACCGTGTGCGCCGGGGTCGGCCCCGGGACGGTGAACGCGGCCGGGAGAACCTCGCTCAAGGCCCTGGCGGCCTGGATGGACCGGCTGGCGCTCCTCGTCACCAACGACTCGGCCCCGCTGCACGTGGCAGCGGCCCGGGGCACCCCCACGGTGGCCGTGTTCGGGGCGACCACCCTCGACCTGGGGTTCGGGCCGTTCCACGAAGCGTCGCGGGTGGTGGAGGCCGAGGTCTCCTGCCGCCCGTGCGGGCTCCACGGGGGCCGACGGTGCCGGAAGGGTCATTTCCGGTGCATGTTGGACATCCGGCCCCAGGATGTGCTTCGGGCCGCCGGGGAACTCCTGGAAGGAGTGGGTCTCCCTTGAAGGTCGTGCACGTGGACCTCGGAGGTCGGTGGAGGGGAGGACAGCAGCAGGTTTTCTTGCTCCACCGTGAACTGTGCCGCATGGGGGTGGACAGCGTCGTGATGGCGCCCCCGGAGGGAGGACTGCCGGCGCGGTGCAGCGAAGCCGGACTCCCGGTCACGACCCTTTCCGGGCGCCGGTGGTGGAATCCAGACGTTTGGCTGGCGCTGCGGCGTGCCCGTCGGGGGGCGGATATCGTTCACGCCCACGACGCCCACGCGGCCTGCTCGTTGGCCATCGCCTTGCGGAGGGGCGAGGCCAAGGCCGTGTGCCACAGGCGGGTCTCGTACCCGCTGCGTCCCGGAATGAGGTTCCGCCTGACGTACGGGAGAACGGACGCCTGGATCGCCGTCTCCGCCGAAATTGCCGAGTCGGTGCGGCGGGCGGGCGCAGTCTGCCCGGTCGAGGTGGTACCGTCCGCCATCGAAGTGGATGATCTGCGGGCGCGGGCGCACAGGTTAGACCGGGAGGTTGTTCTTCGTCGCTGGGGCGTCCGGGACGAGGGGCCCGTCTTGGGGGTGGTCGGCGCGTTCACCGAGCAGAAGGGGCACCGGGTTCTTGTGGAGGCATTGCCGCGACTCCTTAGGGAGTGGCCGGGGTTGGTGTGCGTCTTCGTCGGAGAGGGACCCCTCGAGCCAGCGGTCCGCGAACTGGCAAAAGCCCGCCGGGTGTTGGACCGATGCCGGTTCCTCGGGTTTCAAGAGGACGCACCCCTCCTCACGCGGTGTCTCGATGTGGCCGTGCTGCCGAGCGTTTCGGGCGAGGGTTCGAGCGCCGCCTTGAAGGAACCGATGGCGCTGGGGGTTCCCATTGTGTGCTCCGACCTTCCGGGGAACGTCGAAGTGGTGGGAGACGCCGGGTGGGTGGTGCCCCGGGGCAACCCGGCCGCCTTGGCCGAGGCGATCGATCGGGTCCTCCGGGACGAGGAGTCGAGGGCGGCGAGGGTACGGGCGGGGCTACAACGGGTAGAACGGTTTCGCCCCGGGACCATGGCGCGGTGCACTCTTTCGGTATACGAGAGGGTGCTCTCGTGAAGGTTCTCCTCCTCCGGTTTTCCTCCCTTGGAGACGTGGTGCTCGCGACCGCCGCGGTGGAGGCCCTGAGGGCCGACCGGCCCGACGTAGAGGTCCACGTCCTCACGAAACCGGCGTTCCGGGAGATCTTTCTCACCCACCCGGGGGTGGCGGGGTGCGTGGACTGGGACCCTGAGGAGGGCATCGTGGCCCTCGCCCGCAAGATCCGGCGGGAACGGTACGACTGGATCGTGGACCTCCACGGCACGCTTCGCGCCCGGGCGCTTCGGGCCTTGACCCCCGGGGCCCGGTGGACCCGGTATCGCAAGGGAACCCTGCGGCGGCGGCTCGCGGTGTGGCTCCGGAACCCGGATCTCCTGGACGACACCCACGTGGTGGACCGGTACATCGCGGCGCTGGGCCGGCTGGGCGTGCGCCGGACCCGCCGGCTTCCACGCCTTTACCCGGGGGAGGCCCATCGCGGCCGGGTGAGCGAACTCCTGGCCGCTGCCGGCTGGGACGGAGACGCCCGACTCGTGGCCCTTGCTCCGGGCGCCCGCTGGCCCACCAAGGCCTGGCCCGAGGAGCACTGGAGGGCGCTGGCCGGGCGGCTGCAGGGCGGGGGCGCGCTTCCCGTGGTCGTGGGGGGCCCCGAGGACCGGGAACTGGCCGACCGGATCTTAGCCGGCGGCCGGGGGGCGAACCTGGCGGGGCGCACCACGATCCTGGAAACGGCCGCCGCGCTCGCCTGGTGCGAGGCGCTTGTCACCAACGACTCGGCCCCGATGCACATGGCCACGGCCGTGGGCACCCGGGTCGTGGCCCTTTTTGGCCCCACGGTCCGGGGGTTCGGGTTCTATCCCCTGGGGCCCGCGGACACCGTGGTGGAGCGCGAGATACCCTGCCGGCCCTGCAGCCTCCACGGGCGCATTGTCTGTCCTTCTGGCCCACGGACATGCCTCGATTCGATTCGGCCGGAAGAGATCCTGGCAGAGGTGGAACGGCCCGGAGGGCGAATCTGACGCGGTCGGCCGCAGGGGGCCCGCCGCCGCCATGTGGGGGCCGGCGAAACGCGGGTGCTCGGGGGAAGTTCTGACCTATACCTTCGAAAGTATTGTCGGGGGCGGGTGGGGGACTGGTTCCGGCCGGGCGCGAGTGCGGCACCCGATCGCCGCGCCTTTCCATGCCGTTGTCGGCTCGACAGGCCGCGGCGGCGGTGGCGGACGTTCCGGATTTTCCAAAGCGATCCGGGCGTGGTGAGGGCGCGGCGAGGTAAGGGGCCGCACCCGTCTCTCCACCAGCTCCCCACCCGCGGGTTTCCATAGCGACGACGGGGATCTGACAATACTTTCGTTGGTCTCAGCAATACAAGGAGGCCTGGTGTACAGGGTGGCGAGACGGGTATGGGGTGCTTGTGGTTGGCCGCGGCGACGGCGAAGCCTGTTGGCCGCGCTGATCTGGCCCGGTGCGCGAGTCATGGCGGGGGCGGGGATCCACGGTGATCTCGGAGCGATCCGGCTGGGCCGGCGAACGGTGGTGGAGCGGGGGGCGGTGCTGTCCAACAAAAAGGGGGGGAGGATCGCCCTCGGACCCCGTTGCGTGGTTCGAGAGGGCGCCAGGCTGGAAACCTTTGGAGGGGATATCCGACTCGGGGCGCACTGTAGCGTCAACCCCTATGCGGTGCTCTACGGTCATGGGGGGTTGACGATCGGGGATGGGGTGCGGATCGCGGCGCACGTGGTGATCGTGCCCGCCAACCACGTATTCGATGACCCCGAAACTCCGATTTTCCGGCAACCGGTCCGTGCCGAGGGCATCGTGATCGAGGACGACGTCTGGGTGGGGGCGGGGGCACGAATCCTGGACGGGGTCCGGGTGGGTCGGGGAGCGGTCATCGGGGCGGGGGCCGTGGTGAGCAAGGACGTGGCCCCTTTCACGGTAAACGTGGGGGTTCCGGCCCGGCCCGTGGGAAGGAGAGGGGCCTGATGGACAAGGAAAGGACGGCCCCGGAAGGGGCGGTGGGCCTGCAAAGGGGCCGCGGCGGTGTCCCAGGGGAGGATCTGGTCGATTGGAACGCCCGGGTTCATCGCTGGAAGGGGGTGGGCGCGTGGCGGGCGTTGTACCTCTGGTTCCTGAGGAGGTTGGACCCGACGAGCATCGTGGAGTTCGGCTGTGGGGACCCGGCGTTTCTCCAACTCGTTGGGCCGGAGTGGGAGCGAATCGCCATCGATGGGAACGATCGACTGAGGAGCGAATACGAGAAGCTGGGGATCGGTTTCTATCGCATGGATCTGGACCGGGATGGCCTGCCGGCCGAGATTCGGGACATAGGGGTTGCCGTATGTTCGGATGTTTTCGAACATCTGATTTTCCCGGCCTCTCTCCTTGAGAAAATCGAGCATTGCCTGGGACGTAACGGAGTCCTTTTTAGCCATGTGCCCAACGAGTTCCAGTGGCGCCGGACCCTCAGAATCCTACTGGGGCGCCGTGCGGCCGTGTATCACCACGGGGCCGAGGAGTGGAACGATCCCCACCTGCGGCGTTTCACGGATCTGGGCTACCGGCGGTTCTTGGCCCAACGGTTCCGGTACAACCTCAAGATCAACGATCTGCGTTACCGAGGGTGGGCCCGGGTGCTTTCCGGGTGCAGACTCCCGGTTCCCTACGGTCTGGAGGGCGGCCCCACCTATGCGAGCACCAACGACCCCGAGGTGTTCCGGAGGCTTGCTTCGATCAAGGAGAACTTGAGGAGAGACCCTGTGTTCCGGAGATGCCGAGGGGGGCTCGAGGGACTGGAAGCGGGCGGTGGGGGACCGGGGTCGTGAACATCGCCTTCGTCAACGCAACCCGAAAATGGGGCGGGGTGAAGACCTGGACCCTGGACTACGGTCGGGCGCTGCAGGAACGAGGCCACCGCATCGACGTCGTGGCGCGGGAGGGCACCCCGTTCGTGGATGCCTGCCGAAGCGCCGGGTTCCGCGTGCATCCCTTCCGGTTTGGGCCTAAATACAATCCGCTTGCGATTGCTCGGATGGTCCGGATTTTTCGGCGGTGTCGCCCGGACGTGGTCGTCGTGAACATTTCCAAAGATCTGGAGATCGGGGCGGTGGCCGCTCGGTTGTGCGGCATCCCGGTGGTCCACAGGGTCGGGTTGGTGGAGGACTACCGGGGAACGCCGGAGGAACGGTGGCGGCATCGGTGGCTCGTCACCCGGGTGCTCGTCCCCAGCGAACGGATGCGCGACCGTCTGCTGCGCCGGTTCCCTTGGCTGTCCCCCGACGAGATCTGGGCCGTTCCCAACGCGAAATTTCTGGACCGATACCCCGTGCCCCGGGAGAAGGGGGAGGAACCCCTCGTTTTCGGGACGGCGAGCCAACTAAGCCCGAGCAAGGGGCACGAGTTTTTGCTCGAAGCGTTCGCGCGATTGTTGGGCAGCGGCGTGGACGCCCGCCTGCGGTTGGCCGGCACCGGGGAGTTGGAGGCGGCGCTCAAAGCCCGGGCGGACCGCCTGAGGATCGCCAGCAAAGTGGAATTTCTAGGTTTTGTCGAAGACATCCCGGAATTTCTCGCTTCTCTTAGCGTCTACGTCCTCCCGAGCCTCAAGGAGGGCTTCCCGAACTCCCTCCTGGAAGCGGTGTGTGCGGGGCTCCCCTGCGTGGCGACCCGCCTCGAGGGGGTGGAGGAGTTGGTGGGGGACGCCGCACGCCTGTGCGAGCCGGGCGACGCCGAGGCTCTGGCGCGGGCGATGGCCGACCTCGCCCAAGACCCCGGGCGGCGGCGCCGTTTGGGTGAGGCGGCCCGGCGGTTGGCCCGGGACCGGTACGACGTGCGGAAAAACGCGCTCGTTTTGTTCTCCCGCCTTCAGGAGATCACCCAGCCATGAGACGGATCCGGGTCGTGCGGGTGATCCACCACCTCGTGCGCGGCGGGGGGGTGCAGACGCGCCTGACGGAGTTGTTGCCGCGACTGGCGGAGCACGTGGACGTGCGGGTCCTCTGCTACAAGAAGAGGGGCGAACTGGCCGACGATCTGGAAGCCGCGGGCGTGCCGGTGGACCTCGTCCCGAGAGGCCCCAAGTGGTCACCACGGAACCTGGCCACGTTCGCCGGGTACTTCCGGCGACACGGGGTGGATGTGGTTCACACCCACAGTTACACCGCGAACACGATGGGGGTCGTGGCTGCTCGGCTCGCGAGGGTTCCCGTTCGCATCCGCCACATCCACACCCTGATCCCCTGGGGTCGGGAGAGGCCGTACCGGACGGCGTTGCGCAAGGTGGCGGATCGCTGGGCCGCGGGGATGGCCGATGTGACCCTGGCGGTGAGCGCGGCGGCCCGGGACCGTTTCCTCCGGGGGACCCGGCTGCCGGACGCGGCGTGCCGCGTGCTTTATAACGGAGTCGATCTGACCCGGTTCGCGGACGCACGGGAACGGGGCGGGGCCGTGCGCGAGGAGTTCGGAGTCTCTCCCGAAGCGCCGGTGGTCGGCGTGGTGGGGCGTCTGGCCCGGGGGAAGGGCCAATCCGAGTTCCTGAAGGCGGCGCGGATCGTGAAGGAGCGGCGGCCTGAGGCGAGGTTTCTCGTGGTGGGGGAAGGGCCGTTTCGGAAGGAGTTGGAGGAAACCGCCCGGGCCCTTGGGCTGGAAGATCGGGTCGTGTTCACGGGATACCGCCGCGATATTCCCGCGATTCTTGGAAGCCTCGACCTGTTCGTGTTTCCCGGGCTTCCTGACGCCGATGGCAGGATTCCGGACGGGCTTCCCGGCGTGGTCATCGAAGCCCAGGCGGCGGGGGTACCGGTGGTGGCGTTCGATTTGCCAATGATGCCGGAGCTTCTTCCGGCGGATGTGCCGTCCGGGTGTCTGGTCCCCACGGGGGACGTGGAAGCCCTGGCCCGGGCCGTGGAAGGCTTCCTCGACCGTGGGGAGGAGCGGGAACTCTTAGAGCGCGCCGCGAAGCGGAACGCCCAGCGGTTTTCCATTGATCGCTGTGTGGAAAACACGTTGGCGCTGTACGAAGAGTATCTGCGGCGCAAGGTTCCGAGCCGGCCAGCGCGGAGGGGGGAGGGGTAGGTCCGTGCGCCGTCTCAGGGTCGTTCGCGTCTACAAGGGGCTCAAGTCGGGTGGAGGCGTACACAATCGCCTCCTGGAACTCCTTCCGCGCTTGGCCGAGCACGTCGATGTGCGACTGCTGTGCTACCGGAGCCGAGGGGACCGCGCCGAGGAACTGGAGTTCCTGGGAATCCCGGTGGATGTGATTCCCCTGAAACACAAGTGGTCCCCCGCCACGGTGGCCCGGTTCGCCGGTTATCTGGAACGGGTGGGTGCCGAGGTCGTCCATGCCCACGAGTACACGGCGAATACGCTGGCCGTTGCGGCCGCCGTGCGGGCGCGGGTACCGGTGCGCATCCGGCACATCCACTCGTTGACTCCGTACGGGCGGGTCGGCCGACTGAAAGGTTTCCTGCGAAGGCGCCTCGACCGGTGGGCCGCACGGCGGGCCCACCTCACCTGGGCCGTGAGCGAGGCGGCACGGACCCGATATCTTGCGCTTTCCGGGCTTCCCCCGGAGACCTGCGCCGTGCTGTACAACGGCATCGACCTTCGGCCGTTCGAACGGTGCCGGGAGCGGCGCGGTTCCGTGCGCCGGGGTTGGGGGATTCCCGAGGACGATCTCGTGGTGGGCACGGTGGGGCGGCTGTCGGAGGGGAAGGGGCACGAAGAGTTCGTCGAGGTGGCGGCCGCGATTTATTCCCGCCATCCGAGGGTGTGCTTCGTGTTGGTGGGAGACGGGGGCAACCGGCCCCGTTTGGAGCGGCTCGTGGAAGACGCGGGGCTGGGGGGGCGGTTTGTCTTCGCGGGTCATACCAACGACGTCCCGGGTGCCCTCGGAGCGATGGACGTGTTCCTGTTCCCCAGCCGGTCGGAAGGGTTGCCCGGGGCCGTGGTGGAGGCTGCCGCGGCGCGGCTCCCGGTTGTCGGATACCGTCTTCCGTTCATGACGGAAGTGGTCGACGACGGGGTTTCAGGGATTCTTGTCCCGCCGGGGGAGCGGGGGGGGGATGACCTGGTGGAGGGCGTGCAGATCCTTCTTTCCGATCCCGAGAGGAGGGAACGGTTCGGCCGGGCCGCCGCCGCGAGCGCAAAGCGATTTTCCTTAGACACCTGCGTCGAAAAGACGCTCAGGACGTACGAAGACCTCTATGAACGATCGACCCTCTGACGCGAACCCCACGCCGCTGACCGTGGTCCATATCACCAGCTCGACCAACCGCAGCGGGGGAACCCGCCAGGCGTTTCTCCTCGCACGGGCCCAGGCGGACGCGGGTCTGCACGTGATCGTCTGCGCCCCGGAGGAGGCGGCCATTCTGGACTGGGCCGAGAACTCCGGAATCCCGGCGAAGCGGCTTCCCCGTTTGGGATCCCTCTGGTCGCAGTGGCGGGCTTCCCGGGGGGTTCGCCGAATCGTGCGGGAGGCGGCCGCGGACCTCGTTCATGCGCACCACACCAAGGGACACAACGTGGCCCTGTTGGCGACCTTCGGCGGCGGGTTCCCTCCCGTCATCGCCAACCGCGGGGTGCTTTTTTCCGCACGGTTTCCCCTCAAGTTCCGAAGCCCTCGGACCTCGGCGGTGATCACGAACTCCCTGCGGGTGAAACGGGTGCTGGAGTCGGCGGGGGTGGCCGGGGGAAAGATCCACGTGGTCCCCAACGCGCGGGACACTTCCGGCACCGGGGCGACCGAGAGGGCCGACCCGGCCCTGTTGCGCCGGCAGTTGGGGCTTCTCCCGGGCGTTCGGGTGGTGGGCGCGGTCGGTCGAGCCAGGCCGGAGAAGGGGTTTCAGCATCTGATTGAAGCCGCTCCGGCGGTTCTGTCGGCGGTTCCGGACACGTTTTTCCTGTTGGTGGGCGCCGGAACGGAGCGGTTTGTGCCGAGGTTGCGCCGGCTCGGGGTGGCGGATCGTTTCGTTCTGCCGGGCCACCGGGACGATGCCGTGGACCTGATGCGGTTGTTCGACGTGTTCGTCATCCCATCGGTGGACATGGAGTCCGCCCCCAACACCCTGCTCGAAGCGATGAGCGTCGGTGTGCCAGCGGTCGGAACGAACATCGGGGGCATTCCGGAGATTATCGAGGAAGGAAGAACCGGGTACGTGGTGCCGCCCGGGGATCCCGAGGCCCTGGCCCGGGCGGTGGTGCGGCTTCTTCAGGATCCGGAACGCGCCCGGGAGATGGGGGAGGCGGGCCGACGAAGGATCGAGGAAGAGTTCTCCGTGGAGGCGAAGGTGAGGGCGACCCTGGAGGTGTACGAGAAGGTGCTCCGGCAATGCGGGCGACGTCCTTCCTCGTGATCCAACTCCGGCAGATCGGGGATGTGGTGCTCACGACGCCCATCCCGCGGATCCTGAAGGAAGCCCGCCCGGGGTGCCGGGTGGCCTTTTTGACCGAGCGGCCGAGCGATGGGTTGCTGCGGGGAAACCCCCACATCGACGAGATCCTCCTGAACGACCGGAACGCCCCCTGGTGGCGCACCCTCGCCCTGGGCCGCGAGCTGCGAAGGCGACGGTTCGACGTGGTGCTGGACTTCATGGGGAACCCTAGATCGGCGCTTCTGACCCGGCTGTCCGGGGCGCCGATGCGGGTGTCCTACGAAGCCGCGGCAAGGCGGTGGGCCTACACCCACAACGCCGGAAGGGAGGGGGAATATGCCGTTACGGTGAAAAAGAACCTCTTGGGGCCGTTGGGGATCTCGTCCTCCTGGGATCGGCCCGAGATCTACCTTTCGGAGGAGGAACGGGCTTGGGGGGTGGCCCAGCGAAGGGCCCTCATCGGCGAGGGGCGGCGGTTCGTGACGGTGGACCCAACCCACCGCCGGGCCACCCGGCGCTGGCCGGAGGCGCACTACGGGGAGCTCTGCGCCCGGTTGGCGGACTGGGGGTGGACGCCCGTGGTGCTTTGGGGCCCCGGGGAGGAGGGGGTCGCGAGGGCCGTGGTGGAGGCGTCGGGCGGGCGGACCCGGGTCGCGCCGAAAACGAACCTTCGGGAGATGGCGGCCTTGATCGCCGCGGCCGACCTGCACGTGGGCAACTGCTCGGCCCCCCGCCACATCGCCGTGGCCGTGGGAACGCCCACGTTCACCGTGCTCGGGTCCACGAGCGCCGGGTGGACCCACCCGGCCCCCGAGCACACCGAGATCGCCCTCGGCCTCGAGTGCCAGCCCTGCAACCGCAACGAATGCCAGGGGGGCGACCGGGCGTGTCTCGTGGAACTCTCGGCCGATCAGGTGGCCGCCCGGTTGCGGGCATGGACCGACGCGGTCCTGGGATGGGGCGGGGCGTGAAGATCGCCGTGGTGCAGCCCAAGGTGGACCGATCCGGGGGAGCGGAAGCCTACGCCCTGGGGCTTGTGGGCGAACTCGCCCGGCGGGGCCACGAGGTGCACGTGTTCGCGCGCCGGGCCGAGGGGCTTCCGGAGGGCGTGCGGTTCCACCGGGTGCCGTCGGTGGCGTTCGGGCGGGCTCTCAAGACCTTTAGCTTCTGGCGCCTCACCGAACGCCGGGTCCGGCCCGGCGCCTTCGACGTGGTCCACGGGGCCGGGAAGACCACCTGCCAGACCGTGCACCGGTGCGGGGGCGGGGTGCACCGGGCCTATCTGGAGCGGGAGGGGAGGGGGGCCCGGTCGGCCTATGACCGGGTGGTCCTCCGGATCGAAGACCGCCTCTTCTCGTCCCCAGGGCTTCGGGCCGTGGTCTGCCCGTCCCGGTGGGTGGCGGAGGAGGTGGAACGGTTTTACCCCGAGGTGGCGGAGCGGATCCGGATCATCCCCAACGGGGTGGACACGCAGCGGTTCACCCCCGAGGGCCGGGAGGAGGCCCGGGCCGAGGTGTGCGGTGCCCTTGGCCTTTCGGTGGACGCGCGGATCCTTCTGTTTGTGGGGACGAATTTCCGCCTCAAGGGCCTCGACCTGGCGGTGGAGGCGCTGGCGCGCCTTCCCGGAGCGCACCTGGTGGTGGTGGGGGGGGATGCGCCCGGACCGTTCGTCGCCCGGGCCCGGGAGTTCGGGTGCGCCGACCGGGTCCATTTCGTGGGGCCGCAAGGGGAGATGGGCCGCTGGTACCGGGCCGCGGACGTGCTCGTCCACCCCACCCGGTACGACCCCTTTGCGAACGTGTGCCTCGAGGCCCTGGCCTGCGGAACGCCCTTGGTGACCACCCCCAGGAACGGGGTCGCCGATCTCCTCACCGAGCGACAGGGGGCCGGGGCGGTGGTGGACGGGGGAGGCGCGTTGGCAGAGGCCGCCGAGCGACTGTGGGGCGAAGGGGAAGCATCGCGCCGGGAAGCGAGGCGGTTGGCGGAGGCCGCCTCGTTGGGGGCTCACGTGGAACGCATCGAGCGGCTGTACAAAGAAGTCGTGGGGAGTGGGGAATGAGCCGCATCGGAAGCGCAACTCTCGTCAAGGAGGGCCGCCGGGCGCGGTTTGACCGGTACTCCTCCGGGAGGGGGCTTCGGGACGGGACCGAGCACCCGGCGAAGGCGGCGCCACCCGCGGAGGAGTGTCGCAGGCGCCGTCGGTCGGAAGAGGGGGGATTCGCTTCTCCGTCGCACCGCGGCTCCCAGAAAAGGCGGTTGGGGGCCCTCCAGGGGCGGGTGGCCGACGGGAAGGGGTACCCCTTTCCGTTTTTCGTGCGCCGGAACCTCCGGGCGCTGCTGGAGCGGGCGAGGGTTCGGATCGAACGCCGGGGTTCCCTCGGTTACTCTGCGCTCATGAACCGTCTTCGAAAGGGTTCGGAGCGGTGAGGTCGCTCCCCGTCCTGACCTTCCACAGCGTCGCCCCGGCCGAGAGGTTGAATGCGGACCGCCTCGCGGCCCTTCTCTCCGGGGCCGCCCGGCGGGGGCGGGCGGTTGGGTCGGCCGACCTAGACGGCGCGACACCCGGGTTTCTCGTCACCTTCGACGACGGGTTTGCCGACCTGTGGACCCACGGGATCGAGGTGCTGGAACGCTTGGGGATCTCGGCGGTGGTGTTCGTGATCCCGCCCCGGGCGGGGGAAGGGCCGCCGAGGCTCCGGGGGGAGCCCGCCTGGGGGGGATCGGCGACCCAGGCCCACGCCCAGGCGGCCCGGACCGGAGGGGCCCACCCGGCCTTTCTGCGTTGGTCCGAGATGGAGGCCTTGGAGCGAACGGGGCTCGTGGAGGTCCAGTCCCACTCCTGGGGCCACGCCATGGGGTGGGCCTCGGACGAGATCGTGGGGTTTCACCTGGGCCGGGTCGGCCGGACCCACTGGACGCTGCCCCAGTGCACCGGGGGGGACGAACGCCTCGGGATCCCCCTCTACCCCAGAAGATCGGCGCTGGCTTGCCGGCTCTACCGGGACGATCCCGGCGTCCGGGACCATCTGGCCGGATGGCTCGAGGACCGCGGGGGGGAGGCGTACGTCCAGGAACGGGGAGCGAAGCGGGTAGCCGAGGAGTTGCGCCGGGAGGCCCTCCGGTACAAGGAGTCCAGGGGAGAGCGCGGGACCTGGGAGACGGACGAGGAGCGGGAACGGCGCACGGTGGAGGACCTGGTCCGCGCCCGGGAGGCCCTGGAGTCGCGGCTCGGGGGCGTGCGGGACCAACTGGCGCTCCCTTGGGGACACTACGACGAGGTGACCCTGACGTGCGCCCGCAAGGCCGGCATCCGGCGGGTGTACACCCTGGACCGCAAGCCCAACCCGGTGGGGAGGATCGGGTTTCTGGTGCACCGGTTCGAGCCCCGGCCCAAGGGGGCCTGGTGGCTTCGGTCCCGGCTCTGGATCTACCGGTCAACCTGGCGGACGGCGCTCTACGGCATTTTGTCGGGCCGGAGGAACGCCGGATAGGGGAGAAGGGGCCCGGTCCCGTCCCGGGGGCGACAGCCCACCCGCGCTGGCACGGGGAGTGCCGCCGGCGTATGATGTATGTGTAACATCGACGGCCGGACCGAGGGAGGTGTGTCATGCACCGCACGCAGGTTTTGTTGGAGGACCGGCAATACCTTGCCCTGAAGGAGCGGGCAAGGCGGGAAGGGAAAAGCCTCGGGCAGTTGGTCCGGGAGTTCGTGGACCTGGGGCTCGCCAGGGGGAGAACGGGGGGCGAACGCCCCTGCCGCCCCAGCCTCTCCGAGGTTCGCGGCCTGTTTGCCGATGGCCTCGCCCCGGAGGAGCACGACCGCGTCCTGTACGGCGATCCATGATGCCCGATCTGTTCGTCGACACCAGCGCGTGGTTTGCCTTTTTCGACCGGAGAAGCCGGGCCCACGACGCCGTGGCGGATGTGCTATCGGCGTGGAGGGGTCGGCTGATCGTTACCGATTACGTCGTTGACGAGCTTCTGACCTTGGTCCGGGTCCGCGCCGGGCATTGGGCCTCCGTCCGCGTTGGGGAGGCTCTGATCGGGGGCGGCGAGGCGATCGTTGTCACCGTGGAGCCCCGTGACTTTCAGGCGGCGTGGGACCTGTTCCGGGAGCACTCCGACAAGGACTACAGTTTTACGGACTGCACGTCGTTTGTCGTGATGCGGCGTCTTGGCATCGAGAAGGCGGCGGCCTTGGATCCGCATTTTCGTCAGGCGGGGTTCGAGGTTTTCCCTTCGGGCACCCCGCCTGAGCGATGACCACACCGCATCCCTCCCCTCCCGTGAGAATCCTCCACCTGGCCCACGTGCGCTGGTTTAACGCCGAGGCCCAGTACGCGGTGGACCTGGCCGCGGCCATGGAGAAACTGGGGGTGGAGGCGGAGTTTCTCGGCCTCGCCGGTTCCCCGGCCGTCGGCCGGGCCCGGGGCGCCGGGCTTCGGGTCCACGAGGAGGCCGGGTTCAACGCCAAGGGCCTGGCGGCCGTCGCGGCGGTGCCGGCCGCGATGCGGCTGCGGCGCCTTCTGCGGGCGCGGCGCTACGACGCCGTCGAGATTCACCGCCCCGAGGCCCTGCCACTCATCGCCTGGGCCTGCCGGCGGGAAGGGGTACGGGCGGTGCGGGTCCGGGGGGACATGCGGCCGGTGCGGGCCGACCCCCTGAACCGGTACCTCTACCGGAGGGTTCTCTACGGAACGGTTGCCTCCAACACGGCGATCGAACGGTCCCTGCGGGAACGGCTGGGACCCGGGGCGCGCATCGTCACCATCCACGGGGGCGTGGATCCCGGGGTGTTTCGCCCCGACGGCCCCACGGACGACGTGCGCGGCTCGTTGGGGTTTCCCCCTGGAGCATTTCTCGTGGGAATTCTCGGGCGCCTCGGCGAGGTCAAAGGGCACGACCAGTTCCTGGCCGCGGCCCGCATGGCCCTGTCGCGGGTCTCGGGGGCGCGGTTCGTGATCCTGGCCAAGGGGGAAACCCCGCGGCTCGAGGAGTTGCGCCGGCGGGTGGAGGGGGACCCGGTCTTGCGGGGCCGGGTGGGCTTTCTGGGCCACCGGCCCGATCTTCCGGCCGTGCTGCGGGCGTTCGACCTGGGGGTGGTGGCGAGCATCGGGAGCGAGGCGAACTGCCGGGTGGGGCTCGAATGGATGGCGAGCGGGGTGCCGCTCGTGGCGACCCGGGTGGGGGTTTTGCCCGACCTCGTGGCCGAGGGGGAGACCGGGGCCCTGGTGCCCCCGGGAAACGCTTCCGCCCTGGCCGAGCGGATCGTATACTTTGCTGCCCGGCCGGGGGAGGCCCGGGCATGGGGCGAGGCGGCCCGGCGGAGGGTGCTCGAACGGTTCACGATCGAGGGGTGCGCACGGCGCCACCTCGCGTTTCTTTTTCCGGAAGGGTGTTCGGATGAGCACGATCCCCTGGTTTGACGGCCTGGCCCGGGCGGCGTGGGAGAGGTTGGTCGGCCGGCAACTCCGAATCGGCGTCGTGGGCGACCTCATGCTCGACCGGTTCGTCTACGGCGAGGTGGACCGGATCTCCCCCGAGGCGCCGGTGCCGGTGGTGGAGGTGGAGCGCGAGGTGGTGCGGTTGGGCGGCGCGGCCAACGTGGCCCATAACCTGCGGGCCCTCGGGGCCGCCGTGGATCTCGTCGGGGTGGTGGGCCTCGACGGCGCCGCCGAGGAACTCGCGGCCGAGCTGGGCGCCAACGGTCTGTCGGCCGAAGGCCTCGTCCAGGCGCCCGATCGGCCCACCGCGGTCAAGACCCGGATCATCGCCCGCCACCAGCAGGTGGTCCGGTTCGACCGGGAACGGCGGGGGCCGCTTCCCGAGGGCGCGCGCTCCGCGCTGGGGGCGCGGGTGGACGAGTTGGCGCCCCGCTGGGACGGGATCGTGGTGTCGGACTACGGCAAGGGGGTGGTGGACCGGGAACTGGTGGAACGGCTCCTCCGGTGGGGCGCCCGGACCGGGGCCTGGGTGTCGGTGGATCCCAAGCCGGTGAACGCAGCGGCCTATGCGGGGGTGCATGCCATGACGCCGAACACCAAGGAGACCGAGGCCATGGCCGGGGGGCCGGCGCATGACGACGGGGAGGCCGAAGCGGCCGGCCGGGCGCTCCTGGAGCGCCTCGGGCTTCGCGCGGTGGTGGTCACCCGCGGGGAGCGGGGGATGACCGTGGTGGAGCCGGGGCGGGTGACCCACCTTCCCACCCGGGCTCGGGACGTGTTCGATGTGACCGGGGCCGGGGACACGGCTATCGGGGTGTTCACCCTGGCGAAGGCGGCCGGCGCCGACGTGGTGGAGGCGGCGGCGCTCGCCAACGTCGCGGCCGGAATCGTGGTCGGGAAGCTCGGAACGGCCACGGTCAGCCCCGGCGAGGTCGAGGAAGCCCTTGTCGCGGCCGAACGAGCAGGGTGAGGGGCCCCTCGGGCCGAACTGGAAGGCAGCCAGGGGGTCGGCGCCGGGACTGAGATTGCTCCTCCAGCGGGGGAACTGGCACCCCATTCACCGGCAGCCGGGGCGGATCTGCTACCGCGTGGAAACCCCCCGGGGACCCTTTTTCGCCAAACACTACCGGCCGGAAGGTGACCTTCGGGCCGTGTATCTCCTGGGGCTCCAGAGGGTTCCGGCCCGCGCGTTTCACAGGGGCCGAGCCTTGCACGCCAAGGGGCTCGCGACCCCGGCGCCCCTGGGGCTCTATGTCCGGGGCCTCCTCTGGCCGCGGGAGGCGATCCTGGTGACGGAGTGGGTGCCCGGGTTCATCCCCTGGGCGGTCCACGTCCGCCACGGAGCCGGAAACCCTCTTGCGGCGGCCGCTGCTGTCGGCGCCTTGGTGGGCCAGCTCCACCGGTTCGGGTACTATCACGGGGACCTGTCGAGAAACGTGTTTTTCGGGGAGGACGGCCGTGGGATGCGGCCGTTCCTGGTCGATTTGGACGGGTTGCGCCGGCCCCTCACGCGGAGGCGGCGGGTTAAGAATCTGGAGGAACTGGGCCGGGCCATCCGGCTCGAGGACCTAGGCCTCCGGGGGCGTTGGTGGGCGCTACGGGCCTACGGGGGCGTGCTCGGGCTCGGGAGGGCGGAGCTGAGGCGCCTCTGGCGGGAGGGGCGCGCCGCGCAGATCCGGAGGATGGCGAAGAAGAGGAGGGCGCCGTGAGCCGCCCCTCACTGCCGCCGCCCGCGTTTCTGGTGATGGGGATCCTCCTGGCCGCGGGGGAGGACCCCGGGGCGGTCCTGGGCCGGGTCCAAGAGAGCTTCGGACCGGTCCGGGACGCCACGGCCTGGGAACCCTTTACGAGCACGCGCTACTACGACCGGGAGATGGGGACCGGCATCCGGCGGTGCTACCTCTGGCTGGGAGACCCGGTGGACCCGGCGGCGCTTGCCGGGATCAAGGAGCGCACAAACCGCCTGGAGGCCGAATGGGCCGACCGCTCCGGCCGTCGGCGGGCCAACCTGGACCCCGGGCTCCTGGGGCTTATGAACCTGGTGCTCGCCACGGGGAAGCCGGCGTCCCACCGGGTGTACCTGGGCCGGGGCATCTACGCCGAGGTGGAGTACCGGTTCGAACGGGGCTCGTTCCGGCCCCTGGAGTGGACCTACCCCGATTACCGCCAACCCGAGACCATCGCGTTTTTCAACCGGGTTCGGGAGGCCTACCGCCGCTGGCGAAAGGCCCCCGGACCGCCTTCGGAAGGGACGCCCACATGATCCGCAGCATGACCGGGTACGGCCGGGCCGAGGCCGAGGTGTTGGGCCGCTGGCTCACCGTGGAGATCAAGACGGTGAACCATCGGTTCCTGAACTTCAACGCCAGGTTGCCGGGGGACCTCCAGCGGTTCGAGCACAAAATTCTCGCCCGGATCAAGGAAACCCTGCAGCGGGGGCAGGTGAACCTGTTCGCCGGGTGGGACGCGGGGGTAGGGGAGGCTCCGGCCGTCGTCGTGAACCGGGAGGCCGCCAAGCGGGCGGCGGAACTCCTGCGCGAGGTGGCCCGGGAGGCCGGCATCGAGGCCGAGGTGCGCCTGGAGCATCTCCTCGCGTTCCCGGCCGTGACCGAGCCGTCCACCCTGGCGGCCGACGCCGAGGCCCTGTGGGAGGCCGTCTGCGCCGTCCTGGACCGTGCCCTCCAGGACCTGGAGGCGTTCCGCCGCCGGGAGGGGGAGGACCTGGCCCGGGACATGGCCGAGCGGGTGTCGGCGATCGAGGCGCGGGTGGGAGAGATCGACGCCCTGCGGGGCCGGGTGGTGGAGTCGTACCGGGAGCGGCTGCGTCGGCGGGTCGAGGAGCTGGCCCGGGAGGTCCCGGAGGCCGACCTGGAGGCGCGGCTCGCCATGGAGGTGGCGATCCTGGCGGACCGGTGCGACGTGTCGGAGGAGTTGGTCCGGCTCCGAAGCCACATCGACGGATTCCGAAAACTCTTGGATGCCGGAGGGGTTGTAGGTAGAAAGCTCGAGTTCGTTCTCCAGGAGATGAACCGGGAGACCAACACCATCGGGTCCAAGGCCTCCGACGCCGAGGTGGGCCGCCTGGTGGTGGAGATCAAGTCCGAGCTCGAGAAGATCCGCGAGCAGGTCCAGAACGTGGAGTAGGGGCGGTCTTCGGTCGTCGGTCTTCGGTCCGCGGCCGGCAGCCACCGACCCCGACGAAAACGGCGCCGGCGCGCTTTCCGGCTTTCCAGCTTCCTAGCCTCCCTGCCTTCTAGCCTTAACGCCGAGAACCCCATGTCCCACGCGAACTTCGTCCATCTGCACGTCCACACCGAGTACAGCCTCCTCGACGGCGCCATCCGGCTCGGGGATCTCCTCTCCCGGGCCAAGGAGCACCGGCTCCCGGCCGTGGCCGTGACCGACCACGGGGCCATGTACGGCACGGTGGAGTTCTACAAGGCCGCGCTCAAGGCCGGGGTGAAGCCCGTGTTCGGTTGCGAGGTCTACGTGGCCCCCGGGAGCCGGTTCGACCGGAAACCCAACGTCCACGGCGAGACGAACTACCACCTGATCCTCCTGGCCCGGAACCTGGAGGGCTACCGGAACCTCTGCCGTCTCGTGACCGCCGGGTACACCGAGGGGTTCTACTACAAGCCCCGGATCGACAAGGAGATCCTGCGGGAGTTCTCGGGGGGCCTGATCGGGCTGTCCGCCTGCCTCAAGGGCGAGGTGCCCCGGGCCGTGCTCCGGGGCGACCTCGACGGGGCCCGCCGGCTCGCCGAGGAGTACCTGTCGATCCTGGGGGAGGGAAACTACTACTTCGAGCTCATGGAAAACGGCATCCCCGAGCAGCGGCAGGTGAACGAGGTCCTGATCGAGATGGGCCGGACCCTGGGGGTGCCGGTGGTGGCCACGAACGACTGCCACTACCTGGATCGGGAGGACGCGGCGAGCCACGAGGTGCTGGTGTGCATCCAGACCGGCAAGACCCTCGGGGACGAGAAGCGCATGAAGATGTCCACGGACGCCTTCTACGTGAAGAGCCCCGAGGAGATGGCCCGGGAGTTCGCCTACTGCCCCGAGGCGGTCACGAACACCGTGGAGATCGCCGAGCGGTGCAACGTGGAACTCGACCTCAAGACCTACCACTTCCCGGAGTACCAGGTGCCTGAGGGGCAGACGCTGGCCGACTGCCTCGACCGGATGGCCCGCGAGGGGCTGGAGGAGCGGCTCCGGGCGCGCACCTACGCGAGCGCGGAGGAGGAGGCCGAGGTCCGGAAGCGGTACTTCGAGCGGCTCGAAACCGAGCTCGCCACGATCCGGCAGATGGGGTTCCCGGGCTACTTCCTAATCGTGCAGGACTTCATCAACTGGGCGAAGCGAAACGGGGTCCCCGTGGGGCCGGGCCGGGGCTCGGCCGCGGGGAGCCTGGTGGCCTACGCGCTGCGGATCACGAACCTGGATCCCATTCCATACGGGCTTCTGTTCGAGCGGTTCCTGAACCCCGAACGGGTGAGCATGCCCGATATCGACGTGGACTTCTGCTTCGAGAACCGCGACAAGGTGATCCGGTACGTCACCGAGAAGTACGGGGCCGACAAGGTGGCCCAGATCACCACCTTCGGGAAGATGCTGGCCCGCGCGGTGATCCGGGACGTGGGGCGGGTGATGGGGCTCCCGTACGGGGAGGTGGACCGGATCGCCAAACTCGTGCCGGCCCGGCTCGGCATCACGCTCAAGGAGGCGCTCGAGGAGGAGCCGCGTCTGCGGGAGGCCATGGAGTCCGACCCGCGGATCCGGGAGCTGGTGACCCACGCGCTCAAGCTCGAGGGCCTCAACCGCCACGCCTCGACCCACGCGGCCGGGATCGTGATCGGCAACCGCCCCCTCGTGGACTACCTACCGCTCTACCGGGGCCAAAACGGCGAACTCGTGACCCAGTTCGCCATGAAGAGCGTCGAGGCGATCGGGCTCGTGAAGTTCGACTTCCTGGGCCTGAAGACGCTTACGGTGATCACCGACGCCGTGCGGATCGTGAACGAGGGCCGTCCCGAGGGAGAGAAGCTCGACATCGACGCGATCCCGCTGGACGACCCCAAGACCTACGAGCTCCTGTGCCGGGGCGAGACCACCGGGGTGTTCCAGCTCGAAAGCTCGGGCATGAAGGAGCTCATGGTGAAGCTCCGTCCGAGCACTTTCGAGGACATCATCGCGCTCGTGGCCCTGTACCGGCCGGGGCCCCTGGGGTCGGGCATGGTCGAGGACTTCATCCGGAGAAAGCACGGGGAGATCCCCATCGAGTACGAACTGCCGGAACTGGAGCCGATCCTCAAGGACACCTACGGCGTCATCGTGTACCAGGAGCAGGTGATGCAGATCGCCCAGGTGCTGGCCGACTACACCCTGGGCGAGGCCGACCTCCTGCGGCGGGCCATGGGGAAGAAGATCCCGGAGGAGATGGCCAAGCAGAAGGACCGGTTCCTGGAGGGGGCCCGCAAGAAGGGGATCGACCCCAAAAAGGCCGAGAAGATCTTCGACCTCATGGCCAAGTTCGCCGAGTACGGGTTCAACAAGAGCCACTCGGCGGCCTACGCCCTGGTGGCCTACCAGACCGCCTATCTCAAGGCCCATCACCCGGTGGCGTTCATGGCCGCGCTCCTTACCAACGACCGGGCCAACACCGACAAGGTGGTCAAGGACATCGCCGAGTGCCGCGAGATGGGCATCCGGGTGCTGCCGCCCGACGTGAACGAGTCGGATCTTCATTTCACGGTGGTGGGCGACGCGATCCGGTTTGGCCTCGCGGCCGTGAAGAACGTGGGGGAGGCGGCCATCGAGAACGTGCTGGAGGAGCGTCGCAAGGACGGCCCGTTCCGGGGCCTCAGGGACTTCTGCCGCCGGGTGGACCTGCAGAAGGTGAACCGGAAGGTGATCGAGAGCCTGATCCGGTGCGGGGCCTTCGACTCCCTGGGGGGCACACGGGCCCAGTACCTCGCCTACCTGGACCGGTGCATGGAGGAGGCCTCGGCGCTCCAGAAGGACCGGGCCCGGGGCCAGACGAACCTGTTCGAGGCGCTCGCCGCGGCGGCGCCCGAGAGCGGGGCTTCGGCCGTGGAGGACGAACTCCCCGACGTGCCGCCCTTGGGGGCTGGCGAAGATCTCCGGGCCGAGAAGGAGGTGCTCGGCATGTACCTGAGCGGGCACCCCCTGGCCGAGTGGGAGGATCTCCTGCGTTCGGCCACCGACACGCTCATCGGCGAGCTCGGGGAGCGGGCCGACAAGGCCCAGGTCACCGTAGGGGGCATGGTGGCGGCCCGCCGGGTCATCCGGACGAAAAACGGATCACGAATGGCGTTCTTCACCCTGGAGGACCTGACCGGGGCGGTGGAGGTGGTGGCGTTCTCCGAGGTGTTCGCCCGTGCCGAGGATCTCATCCAGGCCGAGGACGTACCCCTCGTGGTCAGGGGAACCCTCGAGAAAAACGAGGAGACGGCCAAGATCCTGGCCGACGAGGTCCTTCCCCTGGAGGAGGCCCCGGAACGACTGACCCGGGAGGTCCACATCCAGGTGAACGCGGCGTTCCACGGCCGGGACGACCTGGAGGCCCTAAAGCGCATCCTCTCGTCCCCGGAGATGCGCGGCACCACCCCCACGGTGCTGCGGATCGTCGTGCCCGAGAAGGCCGAGGCCGTGGTGCGGCTGCCGGAGGCGTACTCGGTTCGGGCCTCGGGCGACCTCAAAGCCCGGGTGCGCGACCTCATGGGGGCCGACGTGGTCCAGTTCCGGTGATGCGGGTTGAGGGCGTCCGGCCGCTGGGGTAGGATCGGCGGCCATGGACGATCGGCATTTGGAACTCCTGTACGAGTTGCACCGCGACGGCCTCAGCCGAAACCGGTTTTTCGAGCGCTTCCGAGACCCGGCCCTGCACCGGGCCTGGCGCATGTACCGGACGCTGCGAAGCCTTCGGGCCGAGGCCGGACGGCCCGGCACGCGGGTGACGTTCCGCCCCCGCAACGGGGGCGAACGGGTGGCGGTGGTGGAGCGTCCGGGGTTCCGGTACCGCCGCCTCGTGGTGCTGCCCCCCTGGGCCGCCCGGTTCTGGGACGAGTTGTGGGGCCCTCCCATCGAGGCCGGCCGCGCCGACCTGCCCCCCCCGCGGTAAGGTTGCCTTCCCCCGGTTTGTGGCCGTGAACTCCCGCCCCCGCGCCTATCTCGACTGGAACGCCTCGGCGCCGCTGCGGCCCGAGGCCCGGGAGGCCTTGCTCGAGGCCCTGGATCGGTTCGGCAACCCCTCGAGCGTCCACGCCGAAGGCCGGGAGGCCCGGGCCGTGGTGGACGGGGCCCGGGACGCGGTGGCGGCGTTTCTCGGGTGCGACCCCGCGGAGGTGGTGTTTACGAGCGGGGGCACCGAGGCCAACGCGCTGGCGATCGGGAGCCTCGCGGCCCACGCCGGGGTGCAGCGGTTCGTGGCCGCGCCCATCGAGCACCCGAGCGTGCTCGCGCCACTTTCGCACCTGGAAGCCGGGGGGTGGGAGGCCCGGTGGCTTCCCGTTACACCGGAGGGGGTCGTCGAGATTCCCCCCGACCTCAGGGGGGAGGGGTTCGGCGTGCTCCAAGCCGCGAACCACGAAACCGGGGCGCTCCAGCCGCTGGAGGCCTTTGCCGCCGCCCTGGGCGGCACCCCCTGGCACTGCGACGCAGTGCAGGCCTGGGGCCGGATCGCGCTCGATCTACGGGTTTTGGGCTGCGCCACGGCGAGCCTTTCCGGGCACAAGCTGGGGGCTCCCAAGGGGGTGGGGGCCCTGTTCGTCCGCAACGGCACCCCGGTGGAGCCGTTGCTGCGCGGGGGCCCCCAGGAGCGCGGCCGCCGGGCCGGCACCGAGAACGTGCCGGGCGTCGCGGCCCTGGGTGCCGCCTGTCAGGCCGCGCTTCGCGACCGGGGGGCGGACGCCCGGTGGATGCGGGGGCTCGCCGAGCGGCTGTGGAACGGCCTGCTCGGGATTTGCCCCCTGGCCGCGCGAAACGGTCCCGAGGAGCCCGACCGGCGCCTGCCCAACACGGTGAACCTGAGCGTGCCGGGGCTGGCCGGGGAGGTCCTGGTCCAGGCCCTGGATCTCGAGGGGGTGGCGGTGTCGGCCGGGTCGGCCTGTGCCTCGGGGGCCACCGAGCCGTCGCCCGTGCTGCGGGCCATGGGACTTTCGGCGTGGAGGGTGGAGGGGGCGATCCGGGTGAGCCTGGGCCCCGGCACCCGCCCGGAGGACGTGGACCGGTTCCTGGAGGCGTTCGCCGCCGTGTGGGCCCGCCTGGGTCGCCCCGCAGGGGGATAGGGCCGTGCGCGTCGCCGTTGCCATGAGCGGCGGGGTGGACTCGTCCGTCGCCGCCGCCCTTCTCCAAGAGCGGGGACACGAGGTCGTGGGCCTCACCCTCAAGGTGTGGGAGCGGGCCCGGTGCTGCTCGGCCGACGATGTGGAGGACGCCCGGCGGGTGGCGGCCCGGCTGGGGATCCCGTTTTTCGTGCTGGACGCCCACGGGGTGTTCGACCGGGAGGTGGTGGAGCCGTTCGCCCGGGGCTACGAGGCCGGGCTCACCCCGAACCCCTGCGTGGTGTGCAACCGACGGGTGCGGTTCCGGTGGCTGGTGGAGCGGGCCCGGCTCCTGGGGTGCGCCTGGGTGGCCACCGGGCATTACGCGCGGCTGGAGGAGCGCCCCGGGGGTGGGGTTCGGCTCCGGAAGGGGCTCGACCCCAAAAAGGACCAAAGCTACTTCCTGGTGCCCGAGCGGTCCGAGGATCTGGAGGGCATCCGGTTCCCCCTGGGGGGATGGACCAAGGAGGAGGTCCGGCGCAAGGCCGCGGAGCTTGGCCTCCCGGTGGCCCGAAAGGCCGAGAGCCAGGACGTGTGTTTCGTGCCTGACGGGGACGTGGCGGGGTTCCTGGACCGCCGGCTCGGCCCTTCGCCCCGGGGCGAGATCGTGGACCTAAAGGGCCAGGTTCTGGGCACGCACAGGGGCCAGAGGGCCTACACGGTGGGGCAGCGCCGGGGGCTTGGGATCTCGGCCCCGGTTCCCCTCTACGTCCTGCGACGGGACGGGCCGGGGAACCGCATCGTGGTGGGGCCCCGGGAGGCCCTCCTGTGCCGGGATATGGATGTGGATAAAACCGTTTGGTTGGAGGACGATTTGCCGCAAGAGTTCGAGTGTTGTGTCAAGATTCGATCCACCGCGCCGGAGGTCGCGTGCCGGGTCCGGAGGCGGGGCGCGGGGGCCCGGGTGCGGTTTGCGACCCCCCAGTTCGGGGTGGCCCCGGGGCAGTTTGCCGTCTTTTACCGGGCCGACGAGGTCCTGGGAGGGGGATGGATCCGGGAGGCCGGCGGCCGTGGGTGAGGAGCGCCAGCGGGTTTCCGTGGCCACGGTGGGCTGCAAGGTCAACCGGTTCGAGTCCGAGGCCCTGGAGGAGGCCTTGCGCCGGAACGGGTACGAGGTGGTGCCGCCCGGCGAGCCGGCCGACGTGGTGATCGTGAACTCGTGCACCGTGACCCACCGGTCCGACCGCGACACCCGGGCCCTGGTGCGGCGGGCGCGCCAGCAGAACCCCGGCGCCCGGATCGTCGTGACGGGCTGCTACGCGGAGGTTTCCCCCGAGGAGGCCCTGGCGGCCGGGGCCGACCTGGTGGTGGGCACCGGCGGCAAGTTCGCCGTGCCCCAACTCCTGCGGGACGGCGCCACCGGGATCCGAAAGCCGTGTGGGGACGAGGGGGGCGAGCGGTTCCCGGCCGTCGGGGGGCTCCGGGGCCGTGCCCGGGCCTACCTCAAGGTGCAGGACGGGTGCAACGCGTTTTGCGCCTACTGCATCGTGCCCTACGCCCGGGGCCGCTCCCGGAGCCTCCCGCTCGATCGGGTCCGCCGCGGGCTTGCGCGCCTGCGGGAAGGGGGGTATGGGGAGGTTGTGCTGACCGGTGTCCACCTGGGGTTGTGGGGCCGGGATCTCTCGCCGCCCCAACCCTTCGCCGCCCTTTTGGACGCGGCCGAGGCCGCGGGGATCCCGCGGATCCGGCTCTCCAGCCTGGAACCCGGGGAGATCACCGACGGGCTCCTCGAGCGGCTGGCGCGGTCGGGGGTGCTTTGCCCCCATCTTCACGTGCCGGTCCAGTCCGGCTCCGACCGGATCCTCCAACGGATGGGGCGGCCCTACGGGGCGGAGCTCGTGAGGGAGCGCGTCGCCCGGGCGGCCGAGCGGATCCCGGGCCTGTGCGTCGGCATGGACCTCATCGTGGGGTTTCCCGGCGAGACCGAGGAGGACTTCCGGGAAACCGTCGGGCTAGTGGAGGACCTGCCCGTGGCCTACCTCCACGTCTTCCCCTTCAGCCCCCGCCGGGGCACCCGGGCCTGGGACATGCCCGAACGGGTGCCGGCCGCCGAGATCAAGCGGCGGGCCGCGGCCTTGCGGGCCGTCGGGGAGGGGAAGCGGAGGGCGTTCTGGGCCTCCCAGGTGGGGCGGACCCTGCCCGCCCTGGCCGAGAGGGCCGCGGCAGAGGGGCGGCTTCGCCTGCGCACCCGCAACTACCTGCCGGTGGAGGTGGAGTGGGAGGGAACGCCGCCCCGGGAAGAGGTAATGGTGCGCATTGAGGGGGCCGGGAAGACGGTCGTGCGGGGACGTGTGGTTGCGGACGGGGTGGAGCCCAGCTGAGGAGCACCGACCATGGACATGGAACGCCGAGAGAACCTGCGGGACCTGGAGGAAGCCCTGGGGTACCTGTTCGAGACCCCGGACCTCCTGGATCAGGCCCTGACCCATAAGTCATACGCGAACGAACGGGGCAGCGGGATCCGCGACAACGAACGGTTGGAGTTCCTCGGGGACGCCGTGCTGGACCTCGTGGTGTCCCACCTGCTCTATGAGCTCCGGCCGCCCCTCACCGAGGGGAAGATGTCAAAGGTTCGGGCGTTCTTGGTGAGCGAGCCGAGCCTGGCCGAGGTCGCCCGGTCCTTCGGGCTGGGGCGGTACCTGCTGCTCGGGAAGGGGGAGGAGCAGACCGGGGGGCGGGAGAAGCCCTCGATCCTCTCGGGCGCCTTCGAGGCGCTGGTGGCTGCCATCTACCTGGATGGGGGGTTCGACCTGGCCCGGGAGTTCGTGGACGCCGTGTTCCGGCCGCTCCTGGAGGCCGAGGGCCCCGGCGGGCTGGACCGGGATTTCAAGACGAGGCTTCAGGAACACTGCCAGGGGCGGTACGGCACGGCCCCCACCTACCGGTTGGTGGGCGAATGGGGGCCCGACCACGACAAGACCTTCGAGGTGGAGATCCGGTTGGGCAACCGGGTGCTCGGCCGGGGGCGGGGCCGCAGCAAGAAGGAGGCCGAGCAGCGGGCCGCCCAGGGCGCGCTGGACGTGTTGGAATGAATTTCCGGTTTGCGCACCGGCGAAGTCGTGATACCCTGGAGCCGTTCTAAGAAACCTCGGTCGTCGGTCACCGGCCTTGCGGTCCCCGGTCCCTTGCCCCGCCCGCCAGCGCGCGCGCCCGCTTACGCGTGTCAGTGGGTCGCGAACAGGCCGCGCTGCGCGGCCTACGGCAGCTTCCGAGTAACTTCGGTCTAAGGTCGTCGGTCCGCGGTCTCCGGTCCTTTGACCTAAGCTATGGCGCCGTGTGGCTGAAGCGAAAAGTTATTGTTCCTGCGAACAAGCCGCCCCGCGGCGTAGCGAAGCTTCCAAGATCTCCCAACCCTCCCGGAGGTGTGGCATGCGTCCCTGGTTCCCCCTGTTTGCGGCTCTTCTGCTTGGCGCCTGCGCCACCGGCGGCCACATGGCCCACCACGGCACGGCCCACCAGCGGGTGGAGGGGTCCCTCGCGAGCGAAATCGCGATCCCGTTCTATTCCCTCGAAGAGGGGAAGCGGTTGGCCGCCGAGCAGAAACGGCCGATCATCGTGGACTTCTACGCCCCGGAGGGGTGCAGCCGGTGCGACCGGTTCGCCAAGCACATCTACAACAACCCGGAGATCGGTCGGTACATCACCGAGAACTTCGTGCTGGTGCGGATCAACCTCATGGGGAACATGACCCGCGACGAGATCGCCCTGGGGCGCAAATACGACTACAACTACGACTGCCTCCTGGTGTTCCTCGACTACCGGGGCGAGGTGATCGAGGACCTTTCGGGAAAGCGCATGTGTTTTGCCGACTTCATCGAACCCGAGTGGTTCAAGCAGTACCTGGCCCGGGCCGTGGAGGAGAACCGGCGGCGCGTGGCCGGGGGGAGTTCATAGACCGAGAAGGACCCGCACGAGGCCCCAGGGGCTGAACAGGGCCCTGGGGGGCGTGGTGCCGGCAACGATGCCCGCGGCCAGTTTCCGAAGCCGCGGGCTTTGTTGTGCCCGGCGGGCGAGGAGATCGCACAGGCCGGGTCGCGCCAGCCACCGCTCGGCCACCCGGTACGACGCGTACCGCCGGGCGAGCTCGGTGCGGACCCAGCGGCGGTAGGCCTCGAGTGCCCGGGCGCCGTGCGCCAGGAATCCGGCGGCGGCTTCCCCCGCCTTCCGTCCCGACTCCAGGGCCGGGCCGATCCCCTCGGCCGTGAACGGATACGAGGTGCCGAGCGCCTCCCCGGCCCACACCACCGGACCCGGGTCCACCGGCGGCCGTGCCGGGGGTCCGCACCGGATGGGGGCGGCCCGGGGCGGCCCGTCCCAGGCGATGCGCCCCCGAAGTTCCCCGAGAGCGGGGGAGGTGGCGCACAACCGTTCCAGCGTCCGGTGGAGGGGCGCATCGGCCCGTCGGGTGCGGAAGGCGCCGCACCCGACGTTGAACCGCCGGCCGCCCAGGGGAAACACCCACCCGTAGCCCGGGAGCACGCTGCGGTCGTAGGTGACGGCCGCGAACGGGAGGTCGGCCGGGCCCGTGGCATAAACCCGGAGGGCCACGGCGTCGGGGGCGGGGCGCCCCAAAGGACGCGCCGTTCGGGGAGCGAGGGCCTGAAGGGCGCCCGTGGCCACGACGGCGATCCGCGCCCGCCAGGTCCGGGCGTCGGCGGCCGTGACCCGCACCCCGGGCGGCTCGGGAACCGCCGCCACGATCCGGGCCGGTTCCACCTGCGCCCCCTCCGCCGCGGCCGCCTCCACCAGGATCCGGTCGAGGGTGGAGCGGGACAGGGTGCGGATCGGGACCCGGAGGGCCACCCCGTGGCCCCCCGGGCTCCAGATCCGAAGTTCCTCCACCGAATGGGCGGCCCGGCCGAGGAGTGCGGTCAGCCCGAGGTCCCCGAGCTCTTCCCAGGCGTCGTCGAGGAGCCCGTCCCCACAGGTTTTCTCCCGGGGCGGCGGGGAGCGGTCCACCAGAAGCACCCGGGCCCCGGTCCGGGCGAGCATCAGGGCGGCGGCGCCGCCGGCCGGGCCGGCCCCGACCACGATGGCGTCGTACGTTGGCACCCCGCGCCTCCTTCCGGTGATCGGGCTTTACCTGCGGCGGGCTAGGGTGCTACAAGACGCGGCTTCCTGGCAAACGGCCCGGGCGGAGGCCGCCGAAACCTGCTGGCGGCGAGGGGGCAGGGCGCTACGCTCTGCCCTCCGAGCGTTCTGGCTTCCCAGCTTCCCCACGGAGATCCGATGGAACCGAATCGATTCCGCAACGTGGCGATCATCGCCCACGTGGACCACGGCAAGACCACCCTGGTGGACGCCATGCTCTGGCAGAGCGGCGTTTTCCGGGAGAACCAGAGGGTGGAGGAGCGGGTCATGGACTCCAACGCCCTCGAGCGGGAGCGGGGCATCACGATCCTCGCCAAGAACACGGCGGTCTGGTTCGAGGGGGTCAAGATCAACATCGTCGACACCCCGGGCCACGCGGATTTCGGGGGCGAGGTGGAGCGCACGCTCCAGATGGTGGACGGGGTGATCCTCTTGGTGGACGCGGCCGAAGGCCCGCTGCCCCAGACCCGGTTCGTGCTCCAGAAGTCCCTGGAACTCGGTCTCCCGCCGGTGGTGGTGATCAACAAGATCGACCGGTCCGACGCCCGGCCCCAGGAGGTGCTGGACGAGGTCTACGGGCTGTTCATTGACCTCGATGCCACCGACGAGCAGCTCGAGTTCCCGGTGCTCTACACGAACGCCCGCCGGGGGGTGGCACACAGGAGCCTGGACGACGGCTCCCGGGACCTCCGGCCGCTGTTCGAGGCGATCCTCGAACGGATCCCGCCGCCCGCGGGCGACCCGGAGGGCGACCTCCAGATGCTCGTGACCACCCTCGATTACAACGACTACGTGGGTCGGCTGATCGTGGGCCGCATCGTGAACGGGAGCCTGCGGCCGGGCCAGGAGGTGGGCGTGGCCACCGAGGAAGGCGTGGTACGGGGGCGGGTGGCCACGGTGTACACCCACGAGGGGCTGCGCCGGGTCGAGACCGAGCGGGCCGTGGCCGGCGACGTGGTGGCGGTGGCCGGGATCGACGAAGCCACCATCGGCGACACCCTGGTGGACCCCGAGCGGCCCCGGCCGCTCCGGCGGATCCGGGTGGAGGACCCGACCATCGCCATGGTGTTCTCGGTCAACACGAGCCCGTTCGCGGGCCGGGAGGGCCGGTTCGTGACCTCCCGCCAGATCCGGGCCCGGCTCGAGAAGGAGGTGATCCACAACGTGAGCCTCCGGCTCGAGATCCTCGACACCGACCAGTTCCAGGTGGCCGGCCGAGGGGAGCTCCAGCTGGCCGTGCTGATCGAAACGCTCCGGCGCGAGGGGTACGAGCTGAGCGTGTCGAAGCCCGAGATCCTGACCCGGGAGGTGGGGGGCGAGGTCCACGAGCCCTGGGAGGTCGCCCTGGTGGACGTGCCCGAGGAGTTCGTGGGCGCCGTCACCGAGAAGCTCGGCCGCCGCAAGGGCCAGATGACCCGGATGGATCCCGCCGGAGCCGGCCGGGTGCGCCTGGAGTTCCGGATCCCGTCCCGGGGGCTCATCGGGTACCGGAGCGAGTTCCTCACCGACACCCGGGGGACCGGCATCCTGAACCGGCTCCTGGAGGGGTATGCCCCCTGGGCCGGGCCGGTTCCGGGCCGCACGACCGGCGCCCTGGTGTCGGACCGGGCCGGCCGGGCCACCACCTACGCGCTCTTCCATCTCCAGCCCAGGGGTGTCCTGTTCATCGGGTCCGGCACCGAGGTGTACGAGGGGATGATCGTGGGGGAGCACTCCCGGGAGAACGACCTGGACGTCAACGTGACCCGGGAGAAGAAGCTCACGAACATCCGGGCCGCCGGCGCCGACGAGGCGCTCCGGCTTGTTCCGCCCCGAGAGATGACCCTGGACCGGGCCCTGGAATGGGTCGACCGGGACGAGCTCGTCGAGGTGACCCCGAAATCCGTGCGGTTGCGAAAAAGGGTACTTGCGGCGAATCAACGCCCCCGGCGGGAAACCGCGGGGGCTTGAAACACGATGCAACAAGAGAAACATTGGGCGAAACCCCGGTAGGGGGGCGGACTTTCCGAACCCGGTTTCGTTTTCTGGGTGGCCTCCGGGAAATCCGCTTGACACGATGAAATCGGCTTTCCTATGATCCGCCCTTCCGCTCCCCCGGGGCGTGGACGCCCCTTTCGTTTCTGACTGTTTCAACGTTTTTCACCCCGCCAACCCCAAACAGGAGGGATTGGGAGCATGAAACGCCGCTGGGTTTTGGTGGTCGCCCTTGTGTGCCTGTGCGCAAGGCCGGGGCTGCGGGCGGCCGGGGCCGAGGAGGACGTGTTTGCGGTGCCGCCTCCGCCGTTGAGCGAGGACTACTACCCCTGCGCCGAGAACTGCCACAACGACCAGGAGACGGATCCCACGCCCCGGGAGCTCGAGGAGCACACGGAGATCCAGCTCCACCACGCCGAGCAGTTTCGGTGGTGTCTCGACTGCCACGACGCCGACAACCGCGACAAGCTCCACCTCCAGAGCGGCGAGAAGATCGACTTCGCCGAGTCGTACCGCCTGTGCGGCCAGTGTCACGGCGACAAGTACCGCGACTGGAAGCGGGGCATCCACGGCAAGCGCACGGGCTACTGGAACGGCAAGAAGCAGTATCTGCTGTGCGCCCACTGCCACAACCCCCACAGCCCGCGGTTCGAGCACCTGAAGCCCGAGCCCCCGCCGGCGGTTCCCGGCTCCGGGACGCTGGGGTCGCAGAAGGCGAAGAAGCACGTGATGGAAGAACCCCACGGCGGCAAGGAACACTAGGACCGGCCGGTTCGGGACAACGGCAAGGAGAGGCGATCCATGTCCAAGAAGAACGCGTGCACGGTGGACCCGAAAACGGCGAGCCGCCGGAAATTTCTCCGGGGGCTGGCGGCCGGGGCGGCGGCGACGCTGCCGGTGAAGGCCCTGGCCCAGGGCGACAGCGGGTTTCTGACCTACGGCTCCTGGGAGGAGTACTTCCAGAAGAACTTCCAGGAGATGACCCCCGAGGAGGTGCAGGCGACGCTCAAGCGGCTCGAGGAGAAGTACACCAAGCAGTACGGCAAGAAGGTGACCGTGAAGGCCACCCCGCCGATGGAAAACGTGCTGTTCGGGTACGCCCTCGACCTCAACCGGTGCATCGGGTGCCGGCGGTGCGTCTACGCCTGCGTCAAGGAGAACAACCAGTCCCGCCGGGATCCGCAGATCCATTACATCCGGGTGCTGCGGTTCGAAAACGGCGAGATGGAGTTCGAAAAGGCCGATCGCTACTACAACCCCGAGCGGGTGCCCGAGGAGGGCCACTACTACGTGCCGGTCCAGTGCCAGCACTGCCGCAAGGCCCCGTGCGTCAAGGCCTGCCCGGTGCGGGCCACCTGGACCGAGGACGACGGCATCGTGGTGGTGGACTACAACTGGTGCATCGGTTGCCGGTACTGCATGGCGGCCTGTCCCTACGAGGGCCGTTATTTCAACTGGCTCGACCCCAAACTGCCCCCCGAGGAACTCAACCCCGACACCCATTACCTGGGCAACCGGCCCCGGATGCGCGGGGTCGTGGAGAAGTGCACCTTCTGCGTCCAGCGCAGCCGCGAGGGCCGGTACCCGGCCTGCGTCGAGGCGTGCCCGGTGGGCGCCCGGAAGTTCGGGAACCTCTTGGATCCCGAGTCCGAGGTCCGCTACGTGCTGGAGAACCACCGGGTGTTCCGGCTCAAGGAGGATCTCCTCACCGAGCCCAAGTTCTACTACTTCTTCGGCTAGAGGGGTGTAGCGATGAACACGCTGATGGAGTTTCTGGTCGGGACCTTCATTCTGGCCTTCCGGGGCGGCAAGAAGTACTACGCCTGGATGGGCTCCCTCGTGGTGATCGCGTTGGTGGGCCTGGGGGCCTGGGTCTATCAGTTGGAGCACGGCCTCGGGATCACCGGCATGCGCGATCCCGTGAGCTGGGGGCTCTACATCGCGAACTTCACGTTCCTGGTGGGCGTGGCCGCGGCGGCCGTGCTCCTGGTGATCCCGGCCTACATCTACAAATGGGGTCCCATCAAGGAGATCGTGCTCCTGGGGGAGCTCCTGGCCGTGGCCGCGATCGCCATGTGCCTTATGTTCGTGACCTTCGACCTGGGGCACCCCGAGCGGTTCTGGCACCTCATCCCCGGGCTGGGGATCCTGAACTTCCCGATCTCGATGCTCTCCTGGGACGTGGTGGTGTTGAACACGTATCTGGCGCTCAACCTGATCGTGCCGGTGTACATCCTGTACAACGCCTACCAGGGCCGGGAGCCGAATCACAAGATCCTGTGGCCCCTCATCATCTTCTCGATCCCGGCCGCGGTGTCGATCCACACGGTCACGGCGTTCCTCTATAACGGCTTTCCCGCCCGGCCGTTCTGGAACGCCTCGATCCTGGCGCCCCGGTTCATCGCCTCGGCGTTTTGCTCCGGGCCGAGCTTCATCATCCTGGCCTTCCAGTTGATCCGCAAGCACACGCCGATCAAGATCCAGGACCGGGCCATCTTCAAGCTGGCCGAGATCATCGCCTACGCCATGGGGATCAACCTGTTCCTCCTGATCGCCGAGGTGTTCAAGGAGTACTACAGCGCCACCGTGCACCTGGCACCGATGCAGTACCTCTTCCAGGGGCTCCACGGCCACAACGAACTGGTGCCGTTCATCTGGACCGCGATTGCGTTCAACACCATCGCGTTCCTCCTGTTCCTGACCCCCAAGACCCGGGAGAACTTTTTCACCCTGAACCTCGGCTGCGTGCTCATGTTCATCGGCGTGTGGATCGAGAAGGGGCCGGGGCTCATCCTGCCCGGGTTCGTGCCCACCCCGCTGGGGGAGATCTGGTCGTACAGCCCGACCCTGCCCGAGGTGCTGATCACCCTGGGGATCTGGGCCATCGGGCTCATCATCTACACCCTGCTCCTCAAGGTGGCGATCCCGATCGAGGTGGGCGAGTTCCGGCAGATCAAGGACCGACTCCGGGGGATCACCTCGGCCCAGTAGGGGAGAAACCGAAGGGGACGAAAGGGGCTGCCACCGTGCGGCCCCTTTTCTTTTGGCCATGGGCGGTTGAAACGCCGGCCGGGGCTTGACTATGATCCACCGACCCCGGAAGGGGGATCGGTTCACGGTTGTTTCCCTGCTGAACAGGAGGAGTTCGGATGCGTCGTGTGGGGTTCGTGTGGTTGGTAACCGTGGCGTTGGTGGGGGGGGGCTGCGCAGGGTTTCCCCCGGCCCGACAGGTCGAGCCGCCGGCTCCGGCCGCCGAGGCCAAAAAACCGGAGCCGCCCCCGGCCCCCCCGGCGGCCCAGCTCGACCCCCGAGAGGAGCGCCGGCTCCTGAACGAGCTCCTCCGGGACGTGGACGAGTATCATCGGCTGCTCAAGGAAAAAAACGTGGAGCAGGCCGCCCAGTACGTGGAGGAGGCCCACCGGCAAGCCCACATCGACAGCCTGTGGGATCTCGTGGCGCGCTACGAGATCGTGAGCGCGGACGCCGCGAGCTATCAGCTCTTCGCCCAGCCCGACGGGGTGATGGCCAAGGTGCGGGTCGTGCGCACCCTGATTCCCCGCCACTCGGTGGTGCCCGAGCGGTCCGAGGTCTGGATGACCTGGCTGCGCAAGGGGGAGCGCTGGGTGCTCCAACCCCAGGCCAAAAAGTAGTCGGGACGAGCCCCGCGGATCCCGCAGCGACCAGGCCCCCATGCTCGCGTTTCTCGAGTGGTTCGGCCGGCTCGTGGTGAGCCGGATCGAGGAGGTGGGCCGGAACTTCCTCTTTTTGATGGAGGCCGGCCGGGCCGCGGTCACGCCGCCCCTGCGGCTGCGCCAGACCTTCCGGCAGATGGAGTTCGTGGGGGTGCGATCCGTGTCGGTGGTGGTGCTGACCGGCACCTTCACGGGCATGGTGCTCGCGCTCCAGGCGTACTACGGGTTTCGGAAATTCGGGGCCGAGGGTCTGGTGGGCACCACGGTGGCGCTCTCCATGGCCCGGGAGCTCGGGCCGGTGCTCACGAGCCTCATGGTTACCGCCCGGGCGGGGTCGGCGATCGCCGCGGAGCTGGGCACCATGCGGGTCACGGAGCAGATTGACGCCCTGGTCGTGATGGCCGTGGACCCGATCCGGTACCTGGTGGTGCCCCGGATCCTGGCGGGGCTTCTCATGGTGCCGGTTCTTTGTATCGTGAGCGACTTCGTCGGCGTGGTGGGGGGGTACTTCGTGGGGGTGAAGCTCCTCGGGATCAACTCGGGGGTGTACGTGGAGAACACCGTCAAATACGTGGAACTCGCCGACGTCCTAAACGGCCTCGTGAAGGCCGCCTGCTTCGGGTTCATCCTGGCGGTGGTGGGCTGCTACAAGGGGTTCCACGCCACGGGCGGGGCCCAGGGGGTGGGCCGGGCCACCACCGAGGCCGTGGTCCTGGCCTCGGTGCTCATCCTGATCAGCGACTACTTCCTGACCGCCATCATGTTCTGACGTCCCCATGGCCGACCCCATCATCGTGTTCGAGGAGGTGCACAAGTCGTTCCGGGGACAGAAGGTCCTGGACGGCCTGAACCTGGAGATCCCCCGGGGGAAGACGACGGTCATCATCGGGCGCAGCGGCGGGGGAAAGAGCGTGACCCTCAAGCACATGATCGGGCTCATGCGGCCCGATCGGGGCCGGATCCTGGTGGACGGCCAGGACATTACGCGGCTCGGCCGCTACGAGATGAACGCCGTGCGCCGCCGGTTCGGGATGCTCTTCCAGGAGGGGGCGTTGTTCGACTCGATGACCGTGGGAGAGAACGTGGCGTTCCCCCTGGTGGAGCACACGAAGCTCGATCGGGCCGAGATCGGGAGGCGGGTCTCCGAGATGCTGGCCACCGTGGGGCTTCCCGGAACCGAGGAGAAGATGCCCTCGGAGCTCTCGGGCGGGATGCGAAAGAGGGTGGGGCTCGCCCGGGCGCTCATCCTGGAGCCGGAGATCGTGCTCTTCGACGAGCCCACCTCGGGCCTCGACCCCATCATGGCGGACGCGATCGACCGGCTGATCCTCCGGACCCAGCGGGAGTCCGGCCGGACCTACGTGGTGATCAGCCACGACATCCCGGCCACCTTCAAGATCGCCCACAAGATCGCCATGCTCTACGAGGGGCGGATCATCGCCGAGGGCACCCCCGAGGAGATCCGCCAGAACCCCAATCCCATCCTCGTCCAGTTCCTGCGCGGTTCGGCCGAGGGGCCGATCCAGGTGCAGTGAGGCCCAGGCGATGATCCGAGGACGCCCATGAAGCGAATGTCGCCCGAGGCAAAGGTGGGCCTGCTGGTCCTCGCCGGCGTCGTCCTCCTCACCTACATGACCCTGAAGCTGGGCAAGGTGGGGTTCGGTCCCGGCGGGGGGTACCGGGTGGTGCTGCGGCTCGACAACGCCACCGGCCTGGCGAAAGAGGGCGAGGTCCTGGTGGCCGGGATCCCGGTGGGCGTCGTGGAGGATATCCGGCTTGAGGGGGGGCAGGCGGCGCTCGTGCTGCGCATCCGCGACGACGTAAAACTCCCGGCCGACACCGTGGGGAGCCTCCGGACCCACGGGGTGTTGGGGGAGAAGTACATCGAGCTCGTCCCGGGTTCGTCGTCGCGGCTCCTGGCCGAGGGGGACGAGGTGCGCCCCGGGGTGCCGCCCGGGGACCTCGATCGCCTGGTCACGAGCCTCAACGCCGTGAGCGACGACGTGAAGAAGGTGACCGAGCGGCTCGCCAACGTGCTCGGAACCCCGGAGGGGGAGCAGAACCTCCGGGACCTGATCGAGGGGCTGCGGGACACGGCCGTGGGACTCCGGGAGGTGGTGGAGGAAAACCGGGAGACCCTGCGGGAGACCCTGACGAACCTCAGGGGGCTCACCGCCGACCTGCGGGATCTTCTGGCCGCGAACCGCGAGGGGATCGACGAAACCGTAGAGAACACCCGCGCCCTCACCCGGACGCTGGCCGAGCGCACCCCGGCCATCGCGGAGAACCTGGAGCGGGTCACCGGCCGGCTCGACGAGGTGGTGGCCGAGAACCGCGAGGATCTTCGGGCGAGCCTGGCCAACCTCCGGAAGGCCACCGAGGAGCTCGACGCCACCCTGGCCTCGATCCGGGGGGTGGCCGAGGCGGCCCAGAGCGAGGAGGGGACCCTGGGCCGGCTGCTCAAGGACGACTCCCTCTACGTGGAGCTCCAGGAGACCCTGGCGGATCTTCGCTCGGTGGTGGGGAAAATCGAGCGGGGGGAGGGCACCCTCGGAAAACTCGTGACCGACGATACCGTGTACGCCGAGCTCACCGAGACCCTGGGGAACCTCCGGAGCATCACCGACAAGGTGGACCGGGGCCAGGGCACGATCGGGAAGCTCGTAAACGACGAAAGCGTGCACGAGAACCTGAACCAGACGCTGGAGGGCATCACGGACTTCGTGGCCGGGGCGAACCGGTTCCGGCTCGAGCTCTCCTACACGGGAGAGTACCTGGCGGATCTCGGCGAGGCCAAAAACTACTTCGGGCTCACCGTGCAGCCCCGGCAGGACCGGTTCTACTACCTGGCCCTGGTGGACGACCCCCGGGGCGACACCACGACCCGGGTGACCGAGCGGCTGGTCACCGACGAAACCGGCACCCACCGGGTGCGGGAAGAAAAGTCGGTTACCGAGGACCGGTTCAAGTTTTCGGCCCAGGTGGGGAAGCGGTTTTCGTTCCTGACCCTGCGGGGGGGGCTGTTCGAGTCCACCGGCGGGGTGGGGGCCGACCTGGACCTGTGGTCCGACCGGCTCCGCTTGACGCTGGAGGCCTTCGATTTCGCCCGGGAGGAGGGGCCGGCGCACCTGAAGGCCTCGGCCCGGTGGCTGTTCTGGAAGCACCTCTACCTCACGGCCGGCCTCGACGACTTCCTGGACGACCGGGGCCGGGCCGACTACTTCGTGGGGGGCGGCATCCGGTTCGTGGACGAGGACCTCAAATACCTGCTATCGCCGGCCGCGAGCCTGGCGCAGTGATACGGTGTGCGGCCCCCAGACGGGGGCCGTAGACCGACGACCCAATCGTTCAAGCGTTTTGGCCTTCCAGCCTTCCAGCCGTTACGGAGGAACCAAGCCATGGCACCGATTCGAAGGGCGATCGTGAGCGTGTCCGACAAGACCGGGGTGGTGGAGTTCGCCCGGGGCCTCGCCGACCGGGGCGTGGAGATCCTCTCCACCGGCGGCACGGCCCGCATGCTCCGGGAGGCCGGGGTCCCGGTCACCGAGGTGAGCGCCTACACCGGGTTTCCCGAGATCCTGGACGGCCGGGTGAAGACCCTGGTGCCCAAGATCCACGGCGGCATCCTGGCCCTCCGGGACGACCCCCGGCACCGGGACCAGATGGCCCAGCACGGCATCGAGCCCATCGATCTCGTGGCCGTGAACCTCTACCCCTTCGAGAAGACCGTGGCCCAACCGGGCTGCACCCGCGACGAGGCCGTGGAGCAGATCGACATCGGGGGGCCCTGCATGATCCGGGCGGCCGCGAAGAACCACAAGTATGTCACGGTGGTCGTGGACCCGGCCGACTACGGCCGGGTCTTGGACGAGATGGATCGAAACGGCGGCGAGGTGGGGCCCGAGCTGCGCTATGAGCTGGCCGCCAAGGCCTTCAGCCGCACCTCGGCCTACGACGCGGCCATCGCCGGGTGGCTCAAGGGAAGGGGGGTGGAGGCATGAAGGTCCTCGTGGTGGGAGGAGGGGGCCGGGAGCACGCGCTCGCCTGGAAGATCGCCCAGAGCCCCAAGGTGACCGCCGTGTACGCCGCGCCGGGGAACGCGGGCACCGAGAAGGTGGCCCGCAACGTGCCCATCGCGGCCGACGACGTGGACTCCCTCGCCGCGTTCGCCGAGGCCGAGGGGATCGACCTTACGGTGGTGGGACCCGAGGCGCCCCTGGTCCTCGGGATCGCCGACCGGTTCCGGGAGCGGGGCCTCAGGATCTTCGGCCCCACGGCCGCGGCCGCCCGGCTCGAGGGGTCGAAGGCGTTGGCCAAGGCCGTGATGGAGCGGTTCGGGGTGCCCACGGCGGCCTACCGGGAGTTCACGGATCCGGCCGAGGCCAAGGCCTACATCCGGGAGCAGGGGGCTCCGATCGTGGTCAAGGCCGACGGACTGGCGGCCGGGAAGGGCGTGACCGTGGCCCGCACGGTGGACGAGGCCCTCTCGGCCGTGGACGCCATGATGGTGGCCCGGGAGTTCGGGGACGCCGGCGGCCGGATCGTGGTGGAGGAGTGCCTCGAGGGGGAGGAGGCGAGCTTCCTCGCGTTTTGCGATGGCCGAACCGTCCTGCCTATGGACTCGAGCCAGGACCACAAGCCCGTGTTCGACGACGACCAGGGCCCCAACACCGGGGGGATGGGTGCCTACAGCCCGGCGCCGGTGGTGACCCCGGAACTGTTCGACCGGATCGTGGCCACCGTGATCCGGCCGGTGGTCGAGGGGCTCGCGGCCGAGGGGACCCCCTACACCGGGGTGCTCTACGCCGGGCTCATGATCCGGGGCGACGAGGTCAAGGTCCTGGAGTTCAACTGCCGGTTCGGCGACCCCGAGTGCCAGCCCATCGTGCTGCGCATGAAGGGGGATCTCGTGCCCGTGTTGGAGGCCTGCGTGGACGGCACCCTGGACCGGGTGACCCTGGACTGGGATCCGCGGCCGGCCGTGTGCGTCGTGATGGCTTCGGGGGGGTACCCGGGGGCCTACGAAAAGGGCCTCGAGATCCGGGGCCTGGACGAGGCCGAGGCCCTGGAGGACGTGGTGGTGTTCCACGCCGGAACCCGACGCGAGAACGGCCGGGTGGTCACGGCCGGGGGGCGGGTGCTCGGGGTTACGGCCCTGGGCGCCGACATCCCGGCGGCGATCCGCCGGGCCTACGAGGCCGTGGAGCGGATCTCCTGGCCCGGGTGCCACTACCGCCGGGACATCGGCCGGAAGGCCCTTCGCCGCCTGGGGGAGGGCTGAGGGATGTCCGGGGCGAAGGCGCCCAAGGTGTTGATCCTCATGGGCAGCGACTCGGACCTCCCCGTGGTCCAGGAGACGACCGGGTTTCTGGACCGCATGGAGGTGCCCTACGAGGTGCGGGTGAGCTCGGCCCACCGGAGCCCCGAGCGCACCCGGCGGCTCGTGGCCGAGGCCGAGGCCCAGGGGGTCGAGGTGTTCGTGTGCGCGGCCGGCATGGCGGCCCACCTGGCCGGGGTGGTGGCGGCCGAGACCGTGCGGCCGGTGATCGGGATCCCGGTGGACGCCGGGCCGTTTCGGGGCCTCGACGCCCTGCTGTCCACCGTGCAGATGCCGCCGGGCATCCCGGTGGCCACGGTGGCCGCGGGCAAGGCCGGGGCCCGAAACGCCGGGGTGCTCGCCTGCCAGATCCTCGCGCTCTCCGATCCGGACCTGGCCCTTCGCCTGAAGGCCCTCAAGGAGTCCATGGCCAGGGATGTCGAGGAGAAGGACCGGAAGGTGGCCGAGTCCCTGGGTCGGGCAGGGAAGACCTGAGACCCCCGCACCGGGCGGCCGGAAACAAAGGCCGGGGCAGCCGCCGACGGCAGACCGTGGACCGCAGACCAAGGACCGCCGTTCCTTCCCCTTGACGCGGCACCGGGCTCCCGTGGTATACAGGCGCCCGGTTTTCATTCGGGAAGGCTCGGTTCGTGGGGCCACTTCAACACCCAAAGGGAGGTAGTGCCAGATGAAGAAGCTCGTGTTGTTCGCCGCCGCCGCCGTGTTCTCGCTGGGGCTCGCCCTGGGCGCCGCCCAGGCCACCGACGCCCCGGCGGGGCCCATCGAGGTCACGAACTTCGGGAAGAAGGGTGTGGTGACTTTCGACCACGCCAAGCACAAGGACGTGAAGTGCGAAGAGTGCCACCACAACAAGAAGGAAGAGAAGTACAAGTGCGGCGAGTGCCACAAGGCCGAGGCCGAGGGTGACGCCCCCAGCTTCAAGGACGCCGCCCACAAGAAGGAAGTGGGCAAGTGCTGGAGCTGCCACCGGGCCAAGGACGCCAAGAAGAAGATGAAGTGCAACGAGTGCCACAAGGGCTAACACGGCCAGATGTGATTCTGAAGAAGGGCGGCCCGCGGGCCGCCCTTCTTTCGTGACGACCATGGTGGACGACGTCTTTTTCGCTTCGGCCCCGCCCGAGCACGTGGCCCGGGAGAAGGCCAAAGCCCGGGAGCTCCGGAAAACCGGGTGGTGGAAGCGCCGGGTCGCGGCCGGGGTGTGCCACTACTGCGGCCGAAGGGTTCCCCCTTCCGAGCTCACCATGGACCACGTGGTGCCGCTGGCCCGGGGGGGGCGGTCGGTGCGGTCCAACGTGGTGCCCGCCTGCAAGGACTGTAACAGCAAGAAGCGCTACCTCCTGCCCGTGGAGTGGGCCGAGTATCTGGAACGGCTCCGGGGGGGCGGCCCCGGTGACGAGGCCTAGACTCGGCTTTTCCCCCCGCCTTCGTGTATGCTAGCGTCACGGCGGCCCACCTGGGCCGCACCCCCATCCCAACTCCGTCGTGGAGGGTGACGCTTGCGATCCGTCTGCCGAACGTCCCGCATCTCGTTCGTTGTCCTGGCGATGCTGGCGGCCCTGGCCTGGGCCTGCCCTTCGCGACAAGCCCTCGGGACCACCGGGTTTTTCCACCGGTTCGGTGACCCGTATCCCCGCATCGTCCAGCAGGTCTTCTACTACGTCGAGAAGAAGTACGTGGAGCCGGAGCGTGCCTCGCCCCGGGCCCTCCTGGACGGCGCGTTCGAGGCCCTGGAGAACCAGTACCCGGAGGTCCTGGTGGAGCCGGCGGGCGATGGCCGGGTCCGAATCCGGGTGGACCGGGCGGAGAAGACCTTCGACCTCACCCAGGCCCGGGAGTACCGGAAGGCCGCCGACATCCTGGCCACCGCGCTTCGGTTCGTGCACCAGAACCTGGGGGACGAGGTCGAGGAACAGGATCTCTACTACGCCGCCCTAAACGGTGCCCTCACCAAGCTCGATCCCCACTCGAGCGCGTTCAGCCCCAAGATGTTCAAGGAGTTCATGATCGGCACCCGGGGCACCTTCGGGGGCATCGGGTTCGTGTTCGGCATCCGCGACGGCGAGATGACCATCATCAGCGTGATCGAGGGCACCCCCGCGGAACGGGGGGGGCTGCGGTCGGGAGACCGGATCCTCTACATCGACGGCGAGCCCACCATCAACATGCCGGTGGACGTGGCGGCCAACAAGATGCGCGGCGAGCCGGGCACCCAGGTGACCCTCACCATCGACCGGGAGGGGTGGCCGGAACCCCGGGCGATCACCTTCACCCGCGAGGTGATCCACGTGGACAGCGTGGAGAGCTACGTGCTGACCGAGGGCGAAGGGGCGCCCGTTCTGGTGGCCCGGGTCAAGAATTTCCAGAAGGACACGACCGACGAACTGCGAAAGGCCGTGTCGGAGGCCCTGAAGGCCCACCCCGACCTCAAGGGGCTCGTGGTGGATCTGCGGAACAACCCCGGGGGCCTCCTGGACCAGGCCATCGAGCTTTCGGACGCGTTCCTGGAACAGGGGACCATCGTGAGCACCCGCGGGCCCGAGAAGGACGCCAACTCCCGGGCCGAGGCCGGGGACGACGACCCGGAGATCTTCGAGGGGCCGGTGGCCCTCCTGGTGAACCAGGGAAGCGCCTCGGCGTCCGAGATCGTGTCGGGGGCCCTCAAGGCCTCACGGGCCCTCGTGATCGGCCAGAAGACCTTCGGCAAGGGATCGGTGCAGAAGCTCTATCCCCTGACCGACGGCGGGGCCCTGAAGCTCACGGTGGCCCAGTACCTCACCCCGGGCGACGTGTCGATCCAGTCCATCGGCATCCAGCCCGACGTTGTGGTCTACCCGGCCCGGATCGAGGAGGGCCGGATGCGGATCGGCCCGCCCCCCACCCACGTGGCCGAGGCGGATCTCGAAAACGCCTTCAAGGACTGGGGGAACGCCTCGGAAAAACCCTGGGCCGAACTCCAGTACCTGGCCCCGAAACCGGAGGAGGACGAGAAGCCCTTCTCGGAGCTTTCCAAGGAGGAAAAGGCGCGGCGGCTCGCCAAGGACTTCGAGGTGGGCCTCGCCCGCCGGGTGCTCGCGGCGGCCGAGGGACGGGATCGCGGGGCCCTTCTCGCCGCGGCCCAGCGGGTGATCCCCGTGGTGCGGGCCGAGGAGGACCGGAAGATCTCCCAGGCCCTGGCCGCCCTCGGGATCGACTGGTCCGAGGGCGCGGGGGGGGCAGGGCTCCTCGTGGTGGCGCCCCAGGACACCGAGCTCGTGCCCGGCGAGACCGTGACCCTCCGGTTCACCGTGGCAAACCCCGGCACGGAGCCGGTTCACCGGGTGTGGGGCCGCACCGACTCCGAGAACCTCCTGCTCAAGAACCTGGATTTCGTGTTCGGCCGCCTCGGCCCGGGGGAGCGGAAGGAGGCCGTGGCCGAGGTGGAGGTGCCGAAGTCGGCGCTCCCGCGCTGGGACACGGTGACCCTGAAGCTCCACGCGGCCGGCACCGACGAGGCCGGCGCCGGCGCGGGGGCAGCCCACGTGGTGCCGGTTCCCCGGCCGGAGTTCGCGTACCGGTACCGGATGCGCGACGAGAACCGGGCCGTTCCGGCCCGGTCGGGGGACGGCCGGATCGAGGAGGGCGAGCGGATCCAGCTCGTCCTCGAGGTGGCGAACCGGGGCGAGGGGGCGAGCGGGCCGGTGGAGGTGAACATCCGGGGCGAGGAGAAGGAGCAGCTCTACCTGGAGAAGGCCCGCCACCGGTTCGATGCCCTGGCCCCGGGAGAGGTGGTCAACGCCCCCATGGAGTTTCGGCTGGTGCGAGCCGAGGAAAGCGGCGACGTGAAGGTGGGGGTGAGCATCACCGACCGGGATTTCGGGGCGTTCTTCTCGGATGAGCTCGAGTTCCGGGTGGGCGAGCCCTATCCAGCCCGGGAGCCGCGGGAGCCACCCCGGCTCGCCGCCGAGGGGCCGCCCCTTCGCACCGACGCCGAGCGGGTCGCCTTCGAGATCGAGGTCTCGGACGACGGTGCGGTGCGCGACGTGTACGCGTACCGGGAGCGGGACAAGGTGGTGTATCGCCGAAACCCGGACGACTCCGACCGGGTGAAGGTGCGAGTGGAGGTGCCGTTGGAGGAGGGGTCGAACCGGATCACCGTGGTGGCCCGCGACGAAAAGAAGATCGTGGCGACCCGAACGTTCTTCGTGTACCGGACGAAACCCGGGGAACCGGGCACGGAGCTCACCCAGAACCTCCAATCCAACCCCTGACGCCGCAACCGGAAAGAAGAATGCGAGACGAGACTTCCGCAGGGGACGGCGAGGCCCGGCCCGGAGGGCAGGCCGTGACGCGCTCGGGGTTCGTGGGAATCCTGGGCCGGCCCAACGTGGGCAAATCGACGCTGCTCAACCGCATCCTGGGCCAGAAGGTGGTGATCACGAGTCCCAAGCCCCAGACCACCCGCAACCGGGTGGCCGGCGTGCTGACCCGCGACGGGGTCCAGATGGTGTTCTTCGACACCCCGGGGGTCCACGAGGGGGAGAAGCTCCTGAACCGGTACATGCTCAAGGAAGCCCTCGCCTGCGTGCCCGACGTGGACGTGGCCCTCTTCCTGGTGGACGCCGTGACCGGCCGGCACCGGGACGACGAGGTCCTGGCCGAGCACCTGGGCCGATCGGGGAAGCCGGTGATCCTGGCCGTGAACAAGGCCGACCAGGGCCGCACGGCCACCGAGGCGTTCCTGGACCTCGTGACCCCGGTTTCCGTACACCGCATCTCGGCGCTCACCGGGGAGGGGGTGGACGGGTTGCTGGACGACCTCGCGGCCCGCATGCCCGAGGGGCCGGCGTACTTTCCCGAGGACCAGTTGACCGACCGGCCGGAGCGGTTCCTGGCCGAGGAGTTCATCCGGGAGAAGCTCTTCGAGCTCACGGGGGAGGAGATCCCCTACAGCGTGGCCGTGACCGTGGAGTCGTGGCAAGAGCGGCCCGAGGCCGATCTCGTGGTGATCCACGCCACGATCCACGTGGAGCGGCCGAGCCAGAAGGGCATCGTGATCGGCAAGGGGGGTCGGCTGATCAAGGAGGTGGGCCGCCGGGCGCGGCTCGATCTGGAGGCCCTTCTCGGGGCCCGGGTGTTCCTGGATCTCCACGTCACCGTGGACCGGAACTGGACCAAGGATCCCCGGGCGCTGCGGCGGTTCGGCTATGAGGTGCGCGGATGAGCCTGGTGGCGATCGTGGGCCGGCCCAACGTGGGCAAGTCCACCCTGTTCAACCGCCTGGTGGGCCGACGGGTGGCCATCGTGGAGGACGTGCCGGGGGTGACCCGCGACCGCCGGTACGCCCCGGTCGAATGGGGTGACCGGCGGGTCACGCTGGTGGACACCGGGGGCCTCGCCCCGGAACCGGCCGACGAGGTGGAGGACGGGATGACCCGGCAGGCCCTCCAGGCCGTGGAGGAGGCGGACCTCATCCTGTTCGTCACCGATGCCCACGAGGGGGTGCTGCCGGCCGACGAGGAGATCGCCCAGGTCCTCCGGCGGCGCAGCAAGGACGTGCTTCTGGTGGTGAACAAGGTGGACGGGCCCCGGTGGGAGGCCGCGGCCGCCGAGTTCTACGCCCTCGGGTTCGACGCCGTGTTCCCGGTGTCGGCCGAGCACGGCCGCGACGTGGACGCCCTCGAGGACGCCTTGCGGGAACGCCTGCCGCCCGCGCCGGAGGAACCCGAACCGGAGGGGGAGTCCGCGGTCCGGGTGGCCGTGCTGGGCCGGCCCAACGTGGGGAAGAGCTCGCTGGTGAACCGGCTCGTGGGCCGGGAGCGGGTGGTGGTGAGCGCCCGGGCGGGAACCACCCGGGATCCCATCGACACCCTGGTCCGGCACGAAGGACGGCCATATCTGCTCATCGACACGGCGGGAATCCGGCGGAAAAGCAAGGTGGAGCAGGGGGTCGAGCGCTGGAGCGTGGTCCGGGCCCTCAAGACCATCGACCGGGCCGAGGTGTGCCTCGTGCTCCTCGATGCCACTGAAGGGCTCACCGACCAGGACGCCCGCATCCTGAACCTGGTCCTCAAGGGGGGGCGGGCCCTGGGGGTCGTGCTCAACAAGTGGGACCTGGTGGAAAAGGACGAGAAGACCTTCGACCGCACGGCGGCGGAACTCCGTCGTCGGCTCGGGCCCCACGGCCACGTCCCCGTGGTGAGCCTGTCGGCCTTGACCGGCCAGCGGGTGCACCGGGTGTTCGGGCTCGTGGACCGGCTCCACGGGGAGTGGACCCGGAGGATCCCCACTTCCCAGGTAAACGCGTTCCTGGAGGCGGCGATCCGGGAGCTCCCGCCGCCGGTCCAGGTGGGCAAGCGCACCCGCATCTACTACATGACCCAGGTGGACACCGCGCCGCCCACGTTTGCCGCGTTCACGAGCTTTCCGGAGGGGATCACCGAGTCGTACCGGCGGTACCTGGTGAACCGCCTGCGGGAGACTTTTGGATTCGAAGGGGTGCCCGTGCGGCTGGAGTTCCGGCGCCGGACTCGCCCCGGGGAGGAGACGAGATGACCGAAGCGCAAGGGGTCCCGATCGAAGATCTTCGTGTCCGGGTGTCCCGGCTCCAGCGGGGCATGGCCCGCCAGGGGCTCGGAGGCGCCCTGCTCCTAGCGAACGCCTCGAGGTACTGGGCCTCCGGCACCATGCAGGCCGGGGCGGTCGTCGTGGCCGCGTCGGGGGATCCGGTGGTGTTCTGCCGGAAGGACGCCGAACGGGCCCGCCGGGAAACCCCGTGCCGGGTGGTCGAGCTGGAGAGCCAGCGGGCGCTGCCATCGGCCATCCGGGAGGCGCTGGGGGAGATCCCCCAGCCCCTGGGGCTCGAGCTGGACGTCCTGCCGGTGAACCAGTTCCGGCGGTTCGAGGCCCTCCTCGAGGGGGTGGACCTCGCCGACGTCTCGGGGCCCCTCTCGCTGGCCCGGGCCGTCAAGACGCGGTGGGAGATCGAGCGCATCCGGGGCGCCGCCCGGGTGGTGGCCGAGGCCGTGACGGCTGTGCCCGGGCTCCTTCGTCCCGGGATCCCGGAGTTTGAGTTGGCCGCGGCCGTCGAGTACGAACTGCGCCGACGGGGGCACGGGGGGCTCCTGCGGATGCGGGGCTTCAACCAGGAGATCTTCTACGGGCACGTGATGGCCGGGCCCACGGCCGCCGAGCCGTCGTTCCTCGACGCGCCCACGGGCGGAGCCGGGCTCGGGGCCGCCCTTCCCCAGGGGGCGAGCCCCCGGCCCATCGGGCCCGGGGAACCGATCACCGTGGACCTGGTGGGGAACAACCAGGGGTACCTGTGCGACCAGACCCGCATCTTCTGCTTGGGCGAGCCCCCCGAAACCGTAACCCGGGCGTTCGCGGCCGCCTGCGCGGTCCAGGACGCCGTGACGGCGATGGCCCGGCCCGGGGTGACGGGGGACGACCTCTACCGGGTCGCCCGGGCGAAGGCCGACGACACCCCCTTCGCCCGAACCTTCCTGGGGCACCGCAACCCGGTCACGTTCGTGGGCCACGGCATCGGGCTCGAGGTGGATGAACCGCCGTTCTTGGCCCGGGGCTTCCGGGTGCCCCTGGAGGAGGGTATGGTGTTTGCGTTGGAGCCCAAATTCGTGATCCCGGGCGTGGGGGCCGTGGGGGTCGAGGACACGTTTCGGGTCACCGCGACGGGGGTGGAACCGCTCACCGTTTCTCCCAGGGAGTTGATCCGGGTGTAGGGAGGTCCGCGATGCCGGGGACGACGGGGAACCCGGGAGGGGCGCCGTGAAGGGGGGATGGAGCGCGGCCCGCCTGCGGCAGTGGTGGTGGATCGCCTTCGTCCTCGGCACCCTCATGATCAACTACCCGTTCCTCATGATCTTCGACCGGCCCGTGACCGTGGGCCGGATCCCCCTCCTGTTCCTCTACCTCATGGGCGGGTGGGCCGTGAGCATCGCGGCCATCGCCCTTTACGCCCACCTCCTGCGCCGGGTCGGCCCCCCGGAGGACGGTTCCTGAGATGCCGCTCACGTGGGGGTGGGTTGCGTCGATCGCGTTTGCGTACCTCCTGCTTCTGTTCGGGGTGGCCTACTGGGCCGAGCGGCGCAAAGACCGGGGCCGGAGCATCATCTCCAACCCCCTGGTCTACGCCCTCTCGACCGCCGTCTACTGCACCTCCTGGACCTTCTACGGGAGCGTCGGGCGGGCCACGGTTTCGGGGTTTCAGTTCCTGGCCGTGTACCTCGGGCCCACCCTGATCGCGTTCTCCTGGTGGACCCTGCTCCGGAAACTCGTGCGGGTGTCCCGGGAGAACCACATCACCTCGCTCTCCGACCTGGTGGCGTCCCGGTACGGAAAGAGCGGGCGGCTGGGCGCCCTGGTCACCGTGATGATCCTCGTGGGGAACACCCCCTATATCGGGCTCCAGCTCAAGGCCATCTCCACGACCTTTGAGATTCTGACCCAGGTGTCCCCCGAGACCCCGTTTCGGATCGTGGGCCACCCCGAGTGGTTCGTACAGGACACGGCGTTCGCGGTGGCCCTCGTCCTGGGCGTGTTCGGCGGCATGTTCGGGGCCCGGAGGTTGGACCCCTCGGAACGCCACGAGGGGATGGTGGCGGCCGTGGCCCTCGAGAGCGTGGTGAAGCTCGCCGCGCTCCTCACCGTGGGCTGCTTCGTCACGTGGGGGCTCTTCTCCGGGTTCTCCGACATCTTCGCCCAGATCGCCGACCACGAGTTCTTCTCCCACCTGCTGACCCTGGGGGCCGCGCCCGGGCGTTCCTACTCCACCTGGTTCACCCTGCTCGTGCTCTCGGCCTGCTCCGTTATGCTGCTGCCCCGGCAGTTCCACGTCATGGTCGTGGAGAACTGCAAGGAGGAGCACATCCGCCACGCCATGTGGCTCTTTCCCCTGTATCTCTTTCTGATCAACCTGTTCGTCGCCCCGATCGCGTTCGGGGGGCTCCTACTCTTCCAGAGCCCGGCGCTCGCCGACACCTTCGTCCTGCGGATCCCCCTGCGCACGGGGCACAACCTCCTGGCCCTGGCCGCGTTCCTCGGGGGGCTTTCTGCGGCCACCGGGATGGTGGTGGTCTCCTCGGTGGCCATCTCTACCATGGTCCTCAACAACCTCGTCGTCCCGGTGCTCCTGCGGGTGGGCTGGCCGCGGCGCATGGCGCCCCTGCTGCTCCACTGCAAGCGGGCCATCATCGTGGGGGTGATCCTCCTGGGGTACGCGTACTACCGGCTGCTGGGCGAGCGGTTCATGCTGGTGGACATCGGGCTTTTGTCCTTCGCCTCGGCGGCGCAGCTCGCCCCGGCTGTGCTGGGGGGGCTCTACTGGCGGCCGGCGACCGGCCGGGGCGCCGCGGCCGGGTTGCTGGCCGGGTTTGCCTCGTGGCTCTACTTCTTCCTCACCCCGTCCCTGGCAAAGGCCGGCTGGATCCCCCTGTCGGTGCTCCGGGACGGCCCCTGGGGGATCCGGATCCTCCGGCCCGACGCGTTTCTGGGTCTGGAGGGTCTGGATCTCTGGAGCCACGGCCTCTTCTGGTCCCTGCTCCTGAACGCCGTGGCGTTCCTGGCCGTGAGCCTGCTCACCCGGCCATCCCGGGCCGAACAGGAGCAGATCCCCCGGTTCCTGGACGCCATGGGGCCCGCTCCCCGGGCGCGGCCCGATCTGCGAATGGCCCGGGCCCCGTCGGTGGGCGAGTTCGAGGAGCTCCTGGCCAAGTTCCTCGGGGCCGCGAAGGCCCGGCAGCGGCTCGGGGAGTTTTTCGGGGACTCGGGGTACGACCGCAAGGCCGTTCTTTCGGACGACCGGATGCTCGAGCTCCAGGCCCACGTGGAGCGGAGCCTCGCGGGGGCCCTGGGTCCGGTGGCCGCAAGCCGAGTGGTCCAGCGGTATCTGGACCTCAAGGGCACGACCCTGGAGGAGATCTTCGACGTGTTCGGCGCGGTCTCCCTGAGCCTCGAAGAGAGCCGCGAGGAACTCCAGGCCCGGGTGCGCGAGCTCTCGGTTCTTTTCGAGGCGTCGAAGCGGGTCGCGGCCACCCTGGACGAAGACGAGGCGATCCGGGCCGTGCTCGACCTGGTGGGCTCCGAGTTCGGCATGGATCGCCGGGCGGTGTTCCTGGTGCGGGACGGAAGGCTCCACCCGGCCCGGGCCGAGGGGTTTCCCCAGCAGTATCTTTCCGCGATTTCTCGTGGATCCCGGCGGCCCTCGTACGTGGTCCAGGCGCTCGGGGACCGGCGGACCGTGTTCCTGTCGGACTCCGCCCTGGCGCCCCAGCCCCTTCCCCTGGAGGTCACGGCGGATCCCGGGCTTCTTTCGTTGATCGCCACGCCCATCGTACATGAACACCAGGTGATCGGGGTGCTGGTGGCCGGAAGCAGCCGGCGAAAGGGCTATTTCTCCGAGAAGTTCGTGGAGGCGTTCGAGGCCCTGGCGACCGAGCTCGCGCTCGCCCTGGCCAACGCCCGGCTCTACGAGGAGATCCGGGAGCTCAACCGCACCCTCGAGGAGAAGGTCCGGGAGCGGACCCGGGAACTCGAGGAGGCGAACCGCAACTTGCAGGAACTCGACCGGTTGAAAAGCGAGTTCCTGGCCAACATGAGCCACGAACTCCGGACCCCGATGAACTCGATCCTCGGGTACACCCAGCTCGTTCTCGACGAGGTGGACGGGCCGCTCACGGACGAGCAGCGCAAGAGCCTGGAACGGGTCGAGAAGAACGCCCGGCATCTGTTGAAGCTGATCAACGATATCCTGGATCTCTCGAAGATCGAGGCCGGCCGGATGGAGTTGGAACTCCACCGGTTCGACCTGGGGTCGTTGGCCGAGGAGGTGGCCGAGGACCAACGCACCATGGCCGAGGCGAAGAACCTGCGGCTCGTGGTGCGCCGGGAGGAGGGCGACCTCAGGGTCGTGGCCGACCCGAACAAGATTCGGGAAGTGTTGAACAACCTTGTGAACAATGCTATCAAGTTCACGGACGCGGGCCGGGTCACGATCCGGGTGCGGCCGGAACCGCGTGCCACCGACGGCGTGGCCGTGGATGTGGAGGACACGGGGATCGGCATCCCCGAGGACGGTCTCGCGGTGATCTTCGAGGCGTTCAAACAGCTCGACGGGTCCACCACCCGTGCCCACGGCGGCACGGGGCTCGGGCTGAGCATTGCGAAGCGCCTGGTGGAGCTCCACGGCGGGGAGATCACGGTGGCGAGCCGGGTGGGCGAGGGAAGTTGTTTCACGGTGTGGCTCCCACGGGAAGGACCGGAGGCGACGCCGCGGCCGGGCGCGGAAACGGGCGAGACCTGCCGCCCCTAGGCGGGGCCGCCCGCAGGAACCAACCGGGTTCCACGGGGCCGGAAGCGGCGGGAGTGGGGGCTCCCGGCGGCGATCCGGGCTTCCAGGCCTGCGGGGATCAGCCGTCGCGGCTCGGACGACCATTCCCCCAGGGGCTGGCCGGGGGAACCGTCCGGAATCGCAAGAGGGGTGGGATTCAGGACCCGAGGCCTTAGGGGTTCGCATCCCGCCACCGACGCTTCCCTCCAGCCGCCGGAGGGATGGACTTCCGGTTTTCCGGCCTTCTTCCGCGACGTTGTTCCGCGCCGGCGCCCACGGGTTGGGCCGGTCGGTGTCGGGCATGTTGTTACGGTTTCCAGCCCCCAACCGCCAAGCGACTGCGCCGCCTTGGCGGGAAGTGAAGGATTCGAGTGGCCCCGAAGATTCTGGTGGTAGAGGACAACGTCGACAACCGGGACCTCTTGGTCAAGGTGCTCTCCCGCCACGGGTACGAGGTGGTGGAGGCCACGTCGGGAGAAGAGGCCCTCGAACTGGCCCCCAAGGTGCGTCCGGACCTCGTGCTCATGGACATCAGCCTCGGGGGGATGGACGGGCTCGAGGCCACCCGGAGGCTCAAGGCGCTGCCGGGGGTTGCCGGGGTTCCGGTGGTGGCGATCACGGCCTACGCCATGGTGGGCGACCGGGAACGGGCCCTGGAGGCCGGATGCGACGGGTACATCGCGAAACCCGTGGACGTGCGCGCCCTCCCCGACCAGGTCGCCGATTTTCTCCGGAAGGGGGAAGCGCGCTAAGGGGCCGGGAGGGCCCGCGGCCTCGCCCCACGGGGCCTTGCAACGGGAACAGGACATTCCGAGGGCCGGGGCCGCTGGGGGAGCGGCGATTTCCAGGGCGATGAGGAGACGACCGTGACCACGGCGCCGAAGATCCTGGTGGTGGACGACAACATCGACAACGTGGAACTGCTGGTCAAGCGGCTCCGCGCCGCCGGGTACCGCACCTGCGAGGCGTACGACGGGGAACAGGCCCTCGAAAAGGTGGCGGCGGAGGATCCGGACCTCGTGATCCTCGACGTCATGATGCCCAAGCTCGACGGCTACGGGGTGTGCGAGCGGCTGAAAACCTCCGACGCCACTCGGTCGATCCCGGTGCTGATGCTCACGGCGAAGCGGGAGGTCCCCGACAAGATCCGGGGGCTCGACATCGGGGCCGACGACTACATCACAAAGCCGTTCAACCCCCAGGAGCTCATGGCCCGGGTTAAGAGCCTCCTCCAGCGCCGGTTCTCGGAAGAGCGACGCCTCACCGAGGAGCGGCTCGATGCCCTGGGGCAGATGGCGGAGGGGGTGGCCCACGAGGTCCGAAACCCCATGGTGGCGATCGGCGGGTTCGCCCGCCGCATCCGGGACAAACTGCCCGAGGATAGCCCGCTGAGGGACTACGCGGAACGGATTCTCCAGGAGGTGAAGCGGCTGGAGTCGATGGTCGAGGAGATCGTCCGGTTCAAGACCCTGATGATCTCCCCGTACCAGAGCGTGGACCTCCGGCAACTGGCCGACGAGGTGCTCGACCGCTATGCGGGTACCCTCGAGGAGGCGGGGTTGCGGCTGGAGCGGGACTACGGGGAGGTGGGGGCGATCCAGGGGGACCCCCAGAATCTCCGGCTCGCGCTGGAGAACCTCCTCCAGAACGCCATCGAGGCCACCCCACCGGGGGGCACGATCTCGGTCCGATTGGAGGACCTGGGCGACCGGGTGCGGCTCGTGGTGGCCGATACGGGCCGCGGGATTCCCAAGGACCAGATCGCCAACGTCTTCGACCCGTTCTACACCACGAAGACCGCAGGGGCCGGTATGGGGCTCACCATGGTCCACCGGATCGTCACGCGCCACGGCGGTGCGGTGGACATCGAGAGCCAGGTGGGCCGCGGAACCGCGGTGCACCTGGTGCTGCCCAAGCGCCAGCCCAACGGGATCTGAGGAAGGAAGCGGCCGTGTCCCATGGGCCGGAAGCGGTCCCCTGGCTCGACGCGTTCCTCGAGCACCTGGCGGTGGAGCGGGGCGTGAGCCCCCGCACGCTGGACGCCTACGGCCGCGATCTTAGACGGTTTGCCGCGTATCTGGGATCCCGGGCGTCCGACCTCGGCCGGGTGCGGGGGGCCGACATCCTCGGGTTCTTGCGGGCCGAGAAGGGCAGGGGGGTGTCGAGCCGAACCCTGGCCCGCCGGATGTCGGCCCTGCGGGGGCTGTTCCGGTTCCTCGTGCGCGAGGGCGTGGTCGCCGGGGACCCCTTCACCCGCCTGGAGTCCCCCCGGGTCTGGAAAACCCTTCCCCACACCCTGCCGGCCGACGAGGCGGCGGCGCTCGCCGAGGGTCCCCCCGGGGAATCACCCCAGGCCCTGCGGGACCGGGCGATCCTGGAGCTCCTTTACGGCTCCGGGCTCCGGGTTTCGGAGTTGTGCGATCTGACCTTCGACCAGATCGACCTCTCCGTGGGGTACGTGCGCCTCCTGGGGAAGGGCAGCAAGGAGCGGGTCGTCCCCCTGGGCGAGCGGGCGGCCCAGGCCCTGGCGGAGTACCTGGAGCGGGGGCGGCCTCGGCTCGCCAAGCCCGGCGTTCGCACGAACCACGTGTTCCTGAACCGGTTCGGCCGGCGGATCTCGCGCCAGTCGGTGTGGTCGCTGGTGAAGCGGCGGTGCCGGGATCTGGGGCTTCCCGCCTCCACGAGCCCCCATACCCTGCGGCACTCGTTCGCCACCCATCTCCTGGAGGGCGGCGCGGACCTGCGGAGCGTCCAGATGATGCTCGGCCACGCCGATCTCTCCACCACCCAGATCTATACCCACGTCACCCGCAAGCGGCTGGCCGATCTCGTGCGCCGCCACCATCCGCGGCGCTGAGCGCCGGGAGCGCCGGAGCCCGTGGACCTCATCACCACCCACATCAACGCCGATTTCGACAGCCTCGGGGCCATGGTGGCGGCGAAACGGCTGTACCCCGACGCCGTGTTGGCCTTTTCGGGAAGCCAGGAGCGAAGCCTCCGGCAGTTCCTCCTGGAAAGCGCCCTCTACGCCATGGACCTCCGGAAGGCCCGCCATGTAAATCTCTCCGCCGTTCGCCGGCTCGTGCTCGTGGACGTGTCCCACCCCGACCGGATCGGACGGTTCACCGAACTCCTGAACCGCCCCGACGTGGAGATCCACGTGTACGACCACCACCCGGACCCCGACACGGCCATCCGGGCCCGGGTACGGCACATCGAGCCGGTGGGCGCGGCCACCACCCTCCTCGTGGAGATCCTGCGGGAGCGGCGTCTACCGATCACCCCCGAGGAGGCCACGGCCATGCTGCTGGGGATCTACGAAGACACGGGCGGGCTCGTGTTCGCCACCACAACCCCCCGGGACCTGGAGGCGGCGGCCTATCTCCTGGGGCAGGGGGGCGATCTGAACGTCGTGTCCTCGTTTCTGACCCCGGAACTCAGCCTGGAGCAGGTGCGGCTCTTGGAGGCGCTCCTTCGAAACCAGACCGTTCACCGCATCTACGGCGTGGACGTCACCGTGACCGAGGCGAGCGCCGATCACTACGTGGGGGACATCGCCTTCCTCATCCACAAGGTCCGGGACATGGAGAACCTGGACGTGGTCGTGGCCGCGGTGCGGCTGGGGGACCAGGTGCAGGTAGTGGCCCGGAGCCGCATCCCCACCCAGGTGGACGTGGGCGCCCTGGCCCGGGCTTTGGGGGGAGGGGGCCATCCCGAGGCGGCCTCGGCCTCGATCCGGGACGAAACCCTGGTGCAGGTACGGGAACGGATCCTGGGGCTCCTGCCGAAGATCGTGCGCCCGCCGGTCACGGCGCGGGACATCGCGAGCGCCCCCGTGAAGTTCGTGCGCTCGGGCGCGAAGCTCCGGGAGGTCCAGGAGGCCCTGAACCGGTACCACCTGAACGCCATGCCCGTGCTCGACGACGCGGGGCGGGTCGTGGGGGTGGTGACCCGGATGATCGTGGAGCGCGCGATCCGGCACGGGTTGGCCGAGGCGCCGGTGGACGACTACATGACGACCGAGGTGGAAACCGTGGGACCCGACGCCCCCCTGGACGAGGTGCGGCGCCTCGTCGTGCGGGAGAACCACCGGCTGGTGCCGATGGTGGAGAGGGGAGCGCTGGCGGGGGTGATCACCCGCACGGACCTTCTGCGTTCCCTGACCGCCGAGTTCGGGCCGGTGGACTCCGGCGCCCGGGAACCCCAGGAGCGCGACGTGTCCCAGATGCTTCGGGAGCGGTTGTCGCCGGACGTGCTCGAGCGGCTCCGGGAGTTCGGGGCCCTGGCGCGGGAGCGGGGGATGGAGGCGTACCTGGTGGGGGGAGGGGTCCGGGATCTCCTGCTCCGGCGGCCGGTGGAGGATCTCGATCTGGTGGTCGAGGGCGACGGCGTGGCCCTGGCCGAAGAGGCGGCGGAGCGGTGGGGGGCCCGGGTGCGGCCCCACCGGCCGTTCGGCACGGCCAAGCTCGTGTGCCCCGACGGGGTGCGCCTCGACGTGGCCACGGCCCGCACCGAGTATTACGCGCGACCCGGGGCCCTGCCCACCGTGGAGTGGTCGAGCCTCAAGCTGGACCTCTACCGCCGGGATTTCAGCATCAACACCCTGGCCGTTCGGCTCTCCCCCGCCCGGTTCGGCGAGGTGGTGGACTTTTTCGGCGGCCTCCGGGATCTCAAGGAGGGCACCATCCGGGTGCTCCACAACCTGTCGTTCGTGGAGGACCCCACCCGCATCCTCCGGGCCTTGCGGTTTCAGCGGCGGTTCGGGTTCCGGCTGGGCCGCCAGACGGAGAAGCTGCTGCGGACCGCGGTCCGGGAGGGGTTTCTCACCGAGGCCCGCGGGAAACGGATGTTCCAGGAGTGGGTCGCGTTCCTCTCCGAGGGCGACGGGGCCGAGAACCTGTCCGTGGCCGACGAGCACGGGGTGCTCGAAGCCCTCATCCCCGGGGTCCGGTACGACCCGCGGCTCGAGGCGTTGGTCGAGCGGGTGCGGGGGGTGCTCACGTGGTTCCGGCTGCTCTACCGAGAATCGGAGCTGGACGACTGGCGGATCTACCAACTGGCGCTCCTGGACCCGCTCAGCGAGAACCAGACCGAGCAGTGGGTGTTGGCCATGGGCATTGGCCAGGGCGAGGGCCGGCGGCTCCTGGCGGCGAGGGGGGCCGCATATCGGGCCTTGGGGGAGTTGCGAAGGGCCCTGGACCAGGGAAGCGGCGCGGTTCCCGACAGCCGGGTCCACGCGATCCTCCACCCCTGCGGGGACGAGGCGCGCCTGTTCATGATGGCCAAGACCGAGGACGACCGGAAGCGCAGGCTGATCAGCCGGTACTACACCCGGCTCGCGGACGTTCGACCCGTTCTCCAGGGGCGCGACCTCCAGCGCATGGGGATCCCGCCGGGGCCTGTGTACCGGGAGATCCTGGACGGACTCCTGCGGGCCCGGCTGGACGGCGAGGTCCGCACCCGAGCCGACGAAGAGGCCTGGGTCCGGCGGCGCTGGACGGACCGGGGACCGCCCTCGGGGGTTGACGCCGGGAGACGCGGCCGATAGGGTAAACAGCAATCTACCGACCGGACGGTTGAGAGTCGGCGGACAGGTTGGGGAACCAGGGGGAAAGGAGGAGGAGAAACGATGCCTAAGCTCAAGCAGATCTCGGTATTCCTGGAGAACTCGCCCGGGCGGCTCTACGCCGTCACCAAAGCCCTCGGGGACGCCGGCATCAACCTGCGGGCCCTGAGCCTCGTGGACACGGCGGGGTTCGGGGTTCTGCGGCTCCTGGTGTCCGACGTGGCCAAGGCCCGCCGGGTGGTCATGGGGCTCCACCTCCCGGCCCGGGTGGACGAGGTGGTGGCCGTGGAGATCCCGGACAAACCCGGGAGCCTCGCGGCCGTCCTGGCCCCCATCAACCAGGCCGGCATCAACGTGGAGTACATGTATGCGTTTACCGGGTTCTCCTCGGAGAACGCCGTCATGGTGTTCCGGTTCAGCGACAACGACAAAGCCATCCGGGTTCTGAACGAACAGGGCGTGAGGGTTCTCGACGCCGAGGCCTTCGGCATGCTCGAGGGCGCGTAGGCCGCGCGAAAGGAGGAAGCCATGGGAGGATCTGCGGACTTTAGCCCGACCCGCTTTGCCGTGATCGGCGCCGGCCCGGTGGGGAGCGTGGTGGCCGGGCACCTGGCGGCCAAGGGCTTCGAGGTGACCCTGTGCGACATCGTCGAGGACCTTCTCCGTCCGGCCCTGGATCCGGGGATCGAGATCGAGGGGGCCGACTCGCTTTCGGGCGCCAAGGTCACCCGGGTCACGACCCACGTGGACGAACTGGGGGACTTCGACCCCGAGGTGATCTTCGTGACCACCAAGGCCACGGCCCTTCCGCTCCTGGCCTCGGCGATCCAGGGGTTCCACCGGGAGGGCCTGTACGTGGTGAGTTGGCAAAACGGGATCGACACGGAGCTCGTGCTGGCCGAGGCCCTGGGCCGGCCCTGGGTCATGCGCGCCGTGGTGAACATGGGGGTGGGGCTCGCGGCACCGGGTAGGGTGCACATGGCCTTCCACCATCCGCCCCACTACGTGCAGGAGCTCGACCCGGCGGGCCGGGCGGCGGCCGAGGGGGTGGCCCAAGCGCTGACGGCATCGGGGCTTCCCACGGAGCACACGGACCAGCTCGTCAACATGGTGTGGCGAAAGACGATCATGAACGCCTCGATGAACCCCGTGTGCGCGCTGACCGGCATGACCATGGCCCAGGCCATGCAGGACCCCTTCGTGGCCGGCATCGTGGACCAACTCGTGAAGGAGGGGATCCAGGTGGCCCGGGCCAACGAGATCTCCCTGGGCTGGGACTACTACCGGTACTGCATGAACTACCTGCGCTCCGCGGGCAACCACAAGCCCTCGATGCTAATGGACGTGGAGGCCAAGCGCCGCACCGAGATCGACTACATCAACGGGAAGATCGTGGAGTACGGTGAGATGGCGGGCATCCCCACCCCGTACAACCAAATGATCCAGGCCCTCGTAAAGGGCAGGGAGGAGACGCTCCGGTAGGGGGATCGGCCTCCGCGGCGAGGCGTCGGCGGCCCCGCTTTCCGAGACGGAGGGCGGGGCCGCACTGCGTCGGCACCCTTGCGCCGGGGGCCCCGGTTCGCGATGATGGGCCGGGTTCGGGGTTTGAGCCTACATGCGAGGATTGAACCATGTCGCGCGCGCTTCTCGCCCTATGGATGGCGCTTGTGGGCGGGCTCTCGGCGCTCCAGCCCTCGGTGAACGCCCGGCTGGCCGACCGGGTCGGCGGGTTTCTGCCGAGCGCGCTGGTGTCGTTTTCGGTGGGGGCTCTGGCGCTGTTGGCCCTGGTGACGGCGTCGGGCCGGCTGCCCCGGCTCTGGGGCCTTGCCGACGCCCGGTGGTGGGAGCTCACCGGAGGGCTGATCGGCGCCGTGTACGTGGCGAGCACCATCGTGGTGTTCCCCCGGCTGGGGACCGCGGCGGGCATGGCCTCGGTGATCGCCGCCCAACTCGTGGCCGGGTTGCTCCTCGACCGGGCCGGGGCGTTCGGGTTCGAGCGGATCCCCCTGGGGCCCTCCCGGCTCGTGGGGGTGGGGCTCCTGATCCTGGGCACCGTGCTGGTTCTGCGGAAGGGCTGAAACGAAACCGAGAGATACGAATACCTTCGAAAGTATTGACTGAGGCGGGTGGGGGGCCGGCTTCCGGCGGTGCGTGAGTGCGGCATCCGGCCACTGTAGGAGCCACGCCCGGCGCTCCGGCAGGCCCCACGCCCCGAAGCGCTTCTATTTGACCCCCGGAGTGATAGTAGAGGAGCGACCCATGGGGCACCGGGTCACCGTGTTCAAACCGTACCCCCTGGTACCGGGTCAGAAGATCCGGATCGAGGGGGGACCCCGGTCGGGGGACTGGGAGGTGGTGGAGGTGGGCGACCGGAAAATGAGGCTTCGCTGCCCCGTGTCGGGCAAGGAGGTGGAGTGGGACCGGTTCGCCTGCTTCGTGGAGGAGCGCCCGGACGCGGAGTGGCCCCGGCGGGACGGGTAGCGGGGAGCTCCGTGGCGGTCCGCCTCCCACGACGGGCGGGAGCGGCCCTTGGGCGACGGTCCGGGCCGAAGAGCTCATGGTAAAAC